>NZ_JBWJZD010000011.1:0-245915 GCF_056429065.1 Bradyrhizobium sp. USDA3010 | reverse complement strand
CGTCGCTGATCCATCACTGACACCTCGCTCCACGGCATGGACGGCCTCCCGAATCGACCAATCCAGCCAATTTTGACGTGTCAGCTATGTCTCCGAACACCTGTCAGTGATCTGTCCGGTCTAAACACTCGACCGGGCGATCCAGTATTCCAGAGGCGGCTGTGATTGACCGATGGGCCGCGGCGTACTGGGTCCCCCGGTCGAGCCGGGGGACGACAGCGAATATGCGGCCTTACGCCTTCTTCTTCACGTCCTTGACGTTGGAGAAGGTGATGCCTTCGGCGCGCTCGCGGGTGTAGCCGAGATAGAACTCGTTCTTGGCCATGAACACCGGATCGCCGTCGACGTCGTCGGCGATGCCGGAATTGTTGGCGGCGATGAAGGCCTCTAACTTCTTGCGGTCATCGGACGAGATCCAGCGCGCCAGCGAGAACTCGGAGATCTCGAACTCGACCGGCAGCGAATATTCGGCATCGAGCCGCGCCTTCAGCACGTCGAGCTGCAGCGGACCGACCACGCCGACCAGCGCGGGGGCGCCGTCACGCGGGCGGAACACCTGCACGACGCCCTCCTCCGACATCTGCTGCAACGCTTCCTTCAGCTTCTTCGCCTTCATCGCATCGGTCAGGCGGACGCGGCGGACGATTTCCGGCGCGAAGCTCGGCACGCCGACGAAGGTCAGATCCTCGCCCTCGGTCAGGGTGTCGCCGATCCGCAGGGTGCCGTGGTTGGGGATGCCGACGACGTCGCCGGCAAAGGCCTCGTCCGCCACCGAGCGGTCCTGGGCGAAGAAGAATTGCGGGCTCGACAGGCTCATGTTCTTGCCGGTGCGCACCAGCTTGGCCTTCATGCCGCGGCTGAGTTTTCCGGAGCACAGCCGCGCGAACGCGATGCGGTCGCGGTGGTTCGGATCCATGTTGGCCTGGATCTTGAACACGAACGCGCTCATGCGCGGCTCGGCCGCCTCGACCTTGCGCAGATCGGAATCCTGCGCGCGCGGCGCCGGCGCGAACTTGCCGAGGCCCTCCAGCAAGTCGCCGACGCCGAAATTGCGCAGCGCGCTGCCGAAATAGACCGGCGTCAGATGCCCTTCGCGGAAGGCCGCGAGGTCGAACGGCTTGCAGGCTTCCGAGGCCAGCGCGAGTTCGTCCCTGACCTCGGCGACGTCGAGATTGGGGTTGCGCTTGCCGAGATCGGCGATGTCGATCTGCTCGGTCGCGCCGGTCTTGGCGCCGCCGCCCTCAAGCAGCCGCACGCCGCCATTGACGACGTCATAGGTGCCGAGGAAGTCGCGGCCGCGGCCAACCGGCCAGGTCATCGGCGTGGTGTCGAGCGCCAGCGTCTTCTCGATCTCGTCGAGGAGCTCGAAAGTGTCGCGGCTCTCGCGGTCCATCTTGTTGATGAAGGTGATGATCGGGATGTCGCGCAGGCGGCACACCTCGAACAGTTTTCGCGTGCGCGCCTCGATGCCTTTGGCGGCGTCGATCACCATCACCGCGGAGTCGACCGCGGTCAGCGTGCGATAGGTATCTTCCGAGAAGTCTTCGTGGCCCGGCGTGTCCAAGAGGTTGAACACGAGGTCGTTGAACTCGAAGGTCATCACCGAGGTGACGACCGAGATGCCGCGCTCCCGCTCGATCTTCATCCAGTCCGAGCGCGTGTTGCGCCGCTCGCCCTTGGCCTTGACCTGGCCCGCGAGGTTGATGGCGCCGCCGAACAGCAGCAGCTTTTCCGTCAGCGTGGTCTTGCCGGCGTCCGGGTGCGAGATGATCGCAAAGGTGCGCCGTCGCGCCACTTCCTCTGAAAGCGGCGAGCGGGACGGCGATTCGGTTGAAACAGCGGTATCAGACATGGCGGGGCAGCGTTTGGCAGGGAAAACGGGCGCAATCAAGGGCGTTTTGTCGCAATGCGGGATGGCCGGACCACCCACATATAGGGAACGGAAGGACGACCTTCTCCTCACCATACCATCCGCGGGGACGACCCTGCTCTATCCGGAGGGTTCGTTATGGCTTGGGCCATTCTGTTCACCGCAGGCCTGCTCGAGATCGGCTGGGCGATCGGGCTGAAATATACCGAGGGTTTTTCGCGGCTGGTGCCGTCGGTGCTGACGCTCGCGGCGATGGCCGGCAGCGTCATCCTGCTCGGCATCGCGCTGAAGACGCTGCCGATTGGAACCGCCTATGCGGTCTGGACCGGGATCGGCGCGGTCGGCACCGCGGCGCTCGGCATCATCCTGCTCGGCGAGCCCGCGACCGCGATGCGGCTTGCCAGCATCGGGCTGATCGTGTCCGGCATCGTCGGGCTGAAGCTGGTCGGTTGATTGCTCGTTTTGGATGCGTTTTCTTGACGCGAACCGGCTTCCACTTCGCTCGAAAACGCTACTTCAGAACCTGCACCGCCCAATAGGTCGCGGCTGCGATCGCGGCCGAGGCCGGGATCGTGATCACCCAGGCGTAGACGATCGAGCTTGCCACGTTCCAGCGCACGGCGGACAGCCGCCGTGCCGCGCCGACGCCGACGATGGCGCCGGTGATGGTGTGGGTGGTCGACACGGGAACCCCGAGATAGGTCGCGATGAACAGCGTCGCGGCGCCGCCGGTCTCGGCGCAGAAGCCCTGCATCGGCGTCAGCTTGGTGATCCGCAGCCCCATGGTGCGGACGATCCGCCAGCCGCCCATCAGGGTGCCCAGCGCCATCGCGCTCTGGCAGGCCAGCACGACCCAGAACGGAATCTCGAACTTGTCGCCGAGATGGCCCTGCGAGTAGAGCAGCACGGCGATGATGCCCATGGTCTTCTGCGCGTCGTTGCCGCCATGGCCGAGCGAATAGAGCGATGCCGAGGCGAATTGCAGGATCCGGAAGGCGCGATCGACCGCGAACGGCGTCGAACGCACCGAGAGCCAGGACACGATCGCAACCAGCACCAGCGCCAGCAGGAAGCCGACCAGCGGCGACAGCACGATGGCGAGCAAGGTCTTGGTGAGCCCGCTCCACACCGCCGCCGAAATGCCCGCCTTCGCCATGCCGGCGCCGACCAGGCCGCCGATCAGCGCGTGCGAGCTCGACGAGGGAATGCCCAGCGCCCAGGTGATCACGTTCCAGGCGATCGCGCCGACCAGCGCCGCGAAGATCACGGTCGCGTCCACCACCGACGGCTCGATGATCCCGGTACCGATCGTGTTGGCGACGTGCAGGCCGAACACCGCGAAGGCGACAAAGTTGAAGAACGCCGCCCAGAACACCGCATATTGCGGCCGCAGCACGCGGGTCGAGACGATGGTCGCAATCGAGTTCGCGGCATCGTGCAGGCCGTTCAGGAAATCGAACAGCAGCGCGACCGCAATCAGGATGGTCAGGACCGGAAGACCCAGCGTGGCGTCCACGTGATGTCCCTGCCCTAAACCTGTTCAATCACGATCGAGTTGATCTCGTTGGCGACGTCGTCGAAGCGGTCGGCCACCTTCTCGAGGTGATCGTAGATCTCCGCGCCGACGATGAAGTCCATCGCGTTGGCGTCGCGGTGCTTCAGGAACAATTCCTTGAGCCCGATATCATGGAGATCGTCGACCCGGCCCTCGAGCTTGGTCAGCTCCTCGGTGATCTGGGTCAGCATCGAGACGTTCTGGCCGATCGCCTGCAACAGAGGCAGCGCGCGAACGACGAGATTGGCGGATTCGACGATCAGGGTACCGATCTCGCGCATCGGGGGCTCGAACTCCCGCACCTCGAACAGCATCACCGCCTTTGCGGTGGACTGCATCTGGTCGACCGCGTCATCCATCGCGGTGATCAGGTTCTTGATGTCGCCGCGGTCGAACGGGGTGATGAAGGTACGGCGAACCGCAGTCAGGACCTCGCGGGTGACGCTATCGGCATCATTCTCGAACTGGTTGACGCGCTGGCAGAAGACGGGGGTCTCCTCGCCGCCCTTCAGCATGTCCTGCAGCGCCAGCGAGCACTGCACGGAGGTCTGGGCGTGGCGGGCGAACAGGTCGAAAAATCGCTCTTCCTTGGGCAGAAAGGCGCGAAACCAGCGCAGCATGTCTCAATTCCATCATTCCGGGACAGCCCTTTTAGCGACTGTCACAGAACTGTCATAGAGCATCTGGCTGGGAAAATACCTGTAACGACCGCCCGAACGGGCGGTCGTCCACCGCTAAGTCGTCAGATGATCGGATGCCCTGCCCTACAGCGAGCGCCGCAGCAGGTGGGCCAGCTCACCAACCAGGCCGCGCCGGAACAGCAGCACGCAGGCCACGAAGATCACGCCCTGGATCACCGTCACCCACTGGCCGAAACCGGCGAGATATTGCTGCATAGCGATGATCACGAATGCCCCGACCACCGGGCCGAAGATGGTACCGAGACCGCCGACCAGCGTCATCAGCACGATTTCGCCGGACATCGACCAGTGCACGTCGGTGAGCGAGGCGTTCTGCGCCACGAACACCTTCAGCGAGCCGGCAAAGCCCGCCAGCGTGCCCGACAGGATGTAGGCCAGCATCTTGTACTGGTCGGTCTTGTAGCCGAGCGAGATCGCGCGCGGCTCGTTCTCGCGGATCGACTTCAGCACCTCGCCGAACGGCGAATTGATGGTGCGGTAGATCAGCAGGAAGCCGCCGAGGAATCCGACCAGCACGACGTAGTAGAGCACCGTCGGCTTCGACAGGTCGAAGATCCCGAACAGGTGCCCCTGCGGGATGCCCTGGATGCCGTCTTCACCGTGGGTGAACGGCGCCTGCAGATAGATGAAATAGAGCAGCTGCGACAGCGCCAGCGTGATCATCGAGAAGTAGATGCCCTGGCGGCGGATCGAGATGAAGCCGGTGACGAGGCCGAGCAAGGCCGCCGCGGCGGTGCCAGCCACGATGCCGAGCTCCGGCGGCAGCCCCCACACCTTCAGCGCATGCGCCGAGACGTAGCCCGCGGTGCCGAGGAACATGGCGTGGCCGAACGACAGCAGGCCGCCATAGCCGATCAAGAGGTTGAAGGCGCAGGCGAGCAGCGCAAAGCACAGCGCCTGCATCACGAAGAAGGGATAGATCCCCGTGAACGGCACCACTGCGAGCAGCACCGCCATCACGGCGAACACGATCATCTCGTCGCGCATCGCGCGCGGTGTCATCGGAAGTGTATCGTCGGTCAATGCTGACATATCAGGCCGCCCGTCCCGTCAGTCCCGTTGGCTTCACCAGCAACACCACCACCATCAGGACAAACACCACGGTGTTGGAGGCCTCGGGATAAAAATACTTGGTCAGTCCCTCGATCACGCCGAGCGCGAAGCCGGTGATGATCGAGCCCATGATCGAGCCCATGCCGCCGATCACGACCACCGCGAACACCACGATGATGAGATCGGCGCCCATCAGCGGGCGGACCTGGTTGATCGGCGCCGACAGCACGCCGGCGAGCGCGGCGAGACCGACGCCGAGCCCGTAGGTCAGCGTGATCATGCGCGGCACGTTGATGCCGAAGGCCCGCACCAGCGTCGGGTTCTCGGTGGCCGCGCGCAAGTAAGCGCCGAGCTGCGTCTTCTCGATCAGGAACCAGGTGGCAAGGCACACCACCAGCGAGAAGATCACGACCCAGCCGCGATAGATAGGTAAGAACATGAAGCCGAGATTGACGCCGCCCTTGAGCTGATCCGGGATCGAATAAGGCAGGCCCGACGAGCCGAAATAGTTCTGGAACACGCCCTGCACGATCAGCGCGATGCCGAACGTCAGCAGCAGTCCGTAGAGGTGGTCGAGGCCAGCGAGCCATTGCAGCATGGTCCGCTCGAGGATCATGCCGAAGATGCCGACGATGACAGGTGCGATGAGCAGCGCCCACCAGTAGTTGATGCCGCCCAGATTGAGCAGGAAATACGCCACGAAGGCGCCCATCATGTAGAGTGCGCCATGCGCGAAATTGATGATGTTGAGCATGCCGAAGATGACGGCGAGCCCCAGACTGAGCAGCGCGTAGAACGAGCCGTTGATCAGTCCCACCAGAAGCTGTGCGTAGAGAGCCTGCATCGAATGAGCTTTCGCTGGATAGATGAAGCCCGCCGGCCACGCCCATGGCCGGCGGGCATGATCGTCACTTCTTCAAAAGCGCACAGGTGCTCTTGTCGAGCGGCGTGAAGGCCTGGTTGCCCGGCACGGTGCCGACCAGCTTGTAGAAGTCCCACGGCCCCTTGGACTCCGAGGGCTTCTTCACCTCGAACAGATAGGCGTCGTGGGTGACGCGGCCGTTGGCCTCGACCTCGCCCTTGCCGAACAGCGGATCGTCGGTCGGGATGGTCTTCATCTTCGCGACCACCTTGGCGCCGTCATGCGGATTGCCGCCGAGCGCTTCCAGCGCCTTGAAGTAATGCGTGAGGCCCGCATAGACGCCGGCCTGCACCATGGTCGGGGGAGCGCCGCTCTTCATCTTCTCCGAGAAGCGCTTCGAGAACGCACGGGTGTTGTCGTTGAGGTCCCAGTAGAACGTCTCGGTGAAGTTGAGGCCTTGCGCGGTCTCGAGCCCGATCGCCTTGACGTCGGTGAGGAACAGCAGCAGCGCCGCGAGCTTCTGGCCGCCCTTGACGATGCCGAACTCGGCCGCCTGCTTGATCGAGTTGGTGGTATCGCCGCCGGCATTGGCGAGACCGATGATCTTGGCCTTGGAGGCCTGTGCCTGCAGCAGGAACGAGGAGAAGTCCGCGGTGTTGAGCGGGTGCTTGACGCCGCCGACCACCTTGCCGCCGTTGGCGAGGACGACGGCGGTGGTGTCGCGCTCCAGCGCCGCGCCGAACGCGTAGTCCGCGGTCAGGAAGAACCAGGTGTCCCCGCCCGCCTTCACCAGCGCCTGGCCGGTGGCGTGCGCCAGCATGTAGGTATCGTAGGTCCAGTGCACCGTGTTCGGCGTGCACTGCGCGTTGGAGAGATCCGAAGTCGCGGCGCCCGAATTGATGTAGACGCCGTTCTTCTCCTTGACGACGTTGTTGACCGCGAGCGCGACGCCGGAATTCGGCACGTCGACGATGGTGTCGACCTTGTCGACGTCGAACCACTGGCGCGCGATGGTGGTGCCGATATCGGGCTTGTTCTGGTGATCGCCGGAGATCAGGTCGATGGTCCAGCCCTTGGCCTTGAGGCCGGAATCTTCGATCGCCATCTGCGCCGCCAGCGTCGAGCCGGGGCCGGCGAGGTCGGCATAGAGGCCGGACTGATCCGACAACACGCCGATCTTGACTGTCTTGTCGTCAGCGGAGGCGACGCCCGCGACGGAGAGCACCATCGCGGTGCCGAGCAGAAGCGCTGAAATCGTATTCCTCATGGCGTATTCCCTCAGTTCTTAAATTTTCTGGGTCCGGCGATTTCACACGCCGAGATAGGTATGCAGCTTGTCCATGTTGGCCGACAGCTCCGAATTGGCGAAGCCGTCGATCACCTTGCCGTGCTCGACGATGTAGTAGCGGTCGGCAACGGTCGAGGCGAAGCGGAAATTCTGTTCGACCAGCAGGATGGTGAATCCCTCCGACTTCAGCCGCGCAATGGTGTGCCCGATCTGCTGAATGATGACCGGCGCCAGGCCTTCGGTCGGCTCGTCCAGCATCAGGAAGCGCGCGCCGGTGCGCAGGATGCGCGCAATCGCCAGCATCTGCTGCTCGCCGCCCGACAGCTTGGTGCCCTGGCTGTTGAGCCGCTCCTTCAGGTTGGGAAACAGCGTGAAGATCTGGTCGAGCGGCAGGCCGCCCGGGCGCACCACCGGCGGCAGCAGCAAGTTCTCGCGCACGTCGAGGCTGGCGAAGATGCCGCGCTCTTCGGGACAGAATGCGATGCCGAGCCGCGCAATCTTGTCCGACGTGGCGCGGATGATCTCCTTGTTGTCGAAACGGATCGAGCCGGTGCGCTTGCCGATGACGCCCATGACCGACTTCAACGTCGTGGTCTTGCCGGCGCCGTTGCGGCCGAGCAGCGTCACCACCTCGCCGGCCTTCACGTTGAAATTGATGCCGTGAAGAATGTGGGATTCGCCGTACCAGGCCTGCAGATCGCTGACCGTCAGCACCTCGGCGCCGGCCGCAGTCACGGGCCTCTCCGCCAGTTTTGCCTCAGCCATGCCCCGCTCCCAGATAGGCTTCCTTCACGCGCTCGTCCTTGGAGAGGTCGGCGTAGTTGCCCTCCGCCAGCACCTGCCCGCGCGTCAGCACGGTGATGATGTCGGAGAGGTTGGCGACCACCGAGAGGTTATGTTCGACCATCAGGATGGTGTACTTCGCGGAGATCCGCTTGATCAGCGCCGCGATCTTGTCGATGTCCTCGTGGCCCATGCCAGCCATCGGTTCGTCGAGCAGCATCATCTCGGGGTCGAGCGCGAGCGTCGTTGCAATTTCGAGTGCGCGCTTGCGGCCGTACGGCATCTCGACCGCCGGGGTGTTGGCGAATTCGCTCAAGCCGACGTCGTTCAGCAGTTCATGGGCGCGCGCATTGAAGCGGTCGAGCACGGTCTTCGAGCGCCAGAAATCGAATGACGAACCGTGCTGGCGCTGCAGCGCCACGCGGACGTTTTCGAGCGCCGTCATATGCGGAAATACCGCCGAGATCTGGAACGAACGGACCAGCCCGAGCCGCGCCACGTCGGCCGGCGGCATCGCGGTGATGTCCTGGCCCTTGTAGCGAATCTGCCCGCCCGTCGGCTTCAGGAATTTGGTGAGCAGATTGAAACAGGTCGTCTTGCCGGCGCCGTTCGGCCCGATCAACGCATGGATACTGCCGCGACGCACCTTCAGCGCAACGTCGCGAACGGCAAAGAAACCCGCGAATTCCTTGGTCAATCCGCTGGTTTCGAGAATGAACTCATCGGCCAAATAGATTCCCCCATACGCCATCGCCGCGAAGCCCGTCGCCCGCGTGGCCAGCTTTTTCGTGTTCGACAGGTTGTCCGTACGTCTTGGAAACCGTCCGGGGGCCTGTCGCCTCCGGGCCGGAATATGCCGTCATCTGCGGCGGTTACGCAAGGTGGAAAGCTGTGCAGTGCAGTATTCGCGCGACCGGTTCCGGTTGATCCTTAGTCGAATGGCCTTCGAGCGCGCTTTGCGCCTCGGAAAGCCGCCGTTAAGGGTGTTTTGCTCCGATCTTTCCTTTTCATAGAATATTTCCGCCTCTCGCCGAAGCTTTGGCCATTGAATGATGAATGGCTACCGCCTTGCATTTCGAGAGCGCCAATTCCTCGGTCGTCAAGTCGATCCGGCAACGTGATTTCCTCAACACGTGGCTGCGGCTTTATGCCCGCGACGCTGCGGCACGGCCGCCGCAGTTGCTTGACCTAGGCTAGCCCATGCCATTCAGGAGCGCCGATCCATCGGTGGTCAAATCGATCACGCAGCGGGTGCTGCTGAACGCCTGGCTGCGCGCGCTGCGCTCGCCGGACGCCCTTCCCTTGCTGTGCGATTTCCACACCGACGGCACCGCCGACGAGCGCGCCGACATGATGGGCTTTGACGTGGTCGGCAGCGGTGACGCCGCACGCTTCCTGATCACGCAGGAAGGCACGCGGCTGACGACGGCCTATGGCAACGAGCATGTCGAGCCGCGACTGCGCACCAACCGCTATCTCGATGATGCGATCGGCCCGGAGCGCTATGCCGGCGTCGTCCGCTCGTATCGCGCGTGCCTCGCGCGCAAGCGTCCGACCTATACGGTGGCGGAAGTCACCGACGCCGACGGCAAGGACGTGTCCTATGAACGGCTGCTGCTGCCGTTCGGACGCGGCGACACGGTGGAGCACATCATCGGCTCGTACAAGGCGATCAGCATCGAGGGCGGATTTCGGCTGCACAATCTGATGGGCGTCAAGGCGAAGGCGGTGCCTGTCGTCACGGTTCGCGCCGCGATCGACCGCAGGTTCGTGCCCGCAGATCATCCGGCGAGCCAGGATTCAGCCGAGCTGATCTAGGGCGTGTACCCCATCATGAATCCGGTACGCACGTGCGCGGGATGCGATGTCCGAGTTGCCCTCAAAAGCAGACATCGACGATCCCGAAGTGTATGTCAGCAAAGGGCCAGAACCGGACCTCATACGCCCTTCTATGAAGAGAGCGATGCGACACGAGCCTCAGGCTCGCCTACAGCCGGCGCCTCCTATGCCTACTCAAAGCACATTCAGGAGTTGGGCCCGACGCTCCTGAGCATGACCTTGTCCCGGTGATGGCGCGGCGCGGTTTCGTGCCCGCTCACGGATCGCGAGATGCGAGGTACGCTACAATCGCGAGAAGGTCCTGCTCGTCGAGATTGGCTACAACTTGGGCCATTAACGGGCTCCATTCTCCCGTTCGAACGCCATGCTGGAAGTCATAGAGCTGCCGGAACATGTAGCTCGGTGAGCGACCAGCAATGCTTGGCAGCGGTCCAAGCCCTTTCAGGTCCGCGCCATGGCACAACGCGCATTGGATCGTTTTGCCCGATCCACCTTTCATGACTAGCGCCTCGCCTTTGGCGAGGCTCCCGATTGGTGCATACGCTGTGAAGGTCGATCGAGGGTCGCGGCTTTCGAAGCGGAGCAGATCGTCGGGGACCTCCACGATCCGCGCTCCGATCGGCTCGCGCTCGCCGGTTTCCACCGCAGCCCAAAGCAGACCCGCCACATAGGTCTTTGGCGCGGTGTCGCTCTCGACCACCTTGATGCGTTTGCGCGGCTGCAAGGCCGAAAAGTAGGTTGCCGCGGCTTCGATTTCGGCGTCAGTGATCGGCTTAGAAAGCTCGATCATTAGCTTTGGCGGAATTCGCCCGGGGAGGGTTGTACCACGCGCCCCGCTCTTGTAGTCGGCCATCTGCTGGATGATGTAGCTCTTCGGCAGCCCTGCAAGGTCCGCGTTTTCCGGACCACCAGGCCCGGTGGCACGGTGACAATATCCGCATGCGAACACGCCGGGTTTGCGGCCGTTCGCAACGATGTCCGGCAGCGCGCCGTGGTCGCTGGGATGCCAAACCGGCGCAATGAAACGATCACGCAACTGGCTCCAGGTATAGCCGGCCGTGCTGTCTGGCACGCGAACTGGCTTTCCGTCATCGACGGGAGGCTTGTAGTCGGGATTGTTCGGCGTATAGGCCCAACCGGGAGGACCGTCTGCGGCGGTTGCCATCCGTATCGCGAGCAAGCCACAAACGATCACAGACGAGAGCAGCGCGGGAACAATCCTCATTTTCAGTTCCCCGAGTGTCCGAGCCGGCAGCTACGGGGAGCTTGCCTCACCCGTGAACTCCGGGCAAGTGCCCGCGACTGTCAACGAACTCAAAATAACTGAAGCCGCCCAAGCAAACCCGGGCCGCCGCGTGTGCCCCGCCGAAGCCATTCAGCCGCGACGTTTGATCTCGGCGTTGCCGTGAAGCCCCGCTGGGTTCGACGCGACCAAGGTCATTCATGACGCGAAAGTCGGTACCGTTTACTACCCGCTATTCGGTCAAGCACGACACCAAGTATGTCTGAGTTGGGTCATTTTCGACGGATTGGTCAGGGAGTGTCAGCAGGTGGATGTCCGCTTCTGTCCGTACGAGCCCAACGCGGCCGAACCAGAAGTCTCCTGTTTGGCCGTACTCCTGTGATTCAAACTTCCAAACCAGGGTTCGCGCGGAACGCGTCAGCCCTTCTTCCGCGCCTTGGCCGGCACTTCCTTGGCGTAGATGTCCGGCTTGAAGCCGACGACGCGCTTCGGCCCGAGGTCGAGCACCGGACGCTTGATCATCGAGGGCTGCTCGGCCATCAGCGCCAGCGCCTTGCGCTCGTTCAAACCTTCCTTGTCGGCATCGGGCAGCTTCTTGAAGGTGGTGCCGGCGCGGTTGAGCAGCGTCTCCCAGCCGACCTCCTCGCTCCACTGCTTGAGCTTGTCCTTGGCGATCCCGGCGGTCTTGTAGTCGTGGAAGTCATAGGCGACGCCGTGATCGTCGAGCCAGCTGCGCGCCTTCTTCATGGTGTCGCAGTTCTTGATGCCGTAGATGGTGATGGTCAAGGCCGTTCCCCGCATGCGATTGCTGCGGGAAACTAGCCTTGCAGCCATCACAGCGCCAGATCGGAGCTATCAGGTCTCCACACCGATATTGCTGGCGTTCAATGCGCGTAGCGCGTGAAGACGAAATCGTGATCGCTGGCATGGGCCTCGTGGCAGGCGAAACACGTCTCGTGCTGGGCGGCATCGACTGGCTTGCCGTCGATGAAGCGGCCAAAACCCCAACCGCCGGTCGAGGCATATCTGGCGGAGTCCTTGACCATCACCTGGACGGTGGTCGCCGGTCCCGTAATGAACGCGCCGTTGAGGCCCGCGACCGGCTTGCGCTTCCAGGCGAGCTTCACCAGCACGGTGCCGTCGGGGAATCGCGCGGCACCGTCCTGATAGGCCTTCACGGCGGTCGCATTGCCAAGCACGCTGCGCAATTCGTCGAGCCCGGTCTCCTCGCCGACCGCGATCAGCTTCCAGTCGCGATAACCCTCGGGAATTTTCACGCCGAAGATCGGCGATGCCAGCGCCGCATCATCGGCATGGCCGACGGCAAACGGCAATGAGGCGCTGATGCAGGCTGCAGCGATCGCGGCAGCTGCCCATCTCACAACCTGTCTCATGATCCCTGTCCGCGCTCGCTCAGGCCTTGCTGATGTCGATGATGGCCTGGGTGAAAGCCTGCGGCGCTTCCTGCGGCAGATTGTGGCCGATGCCGCCGGTCAGGGTCCGATGCTCGTAATGTCCGGAGAACTTCTTGGCATAGGCCGCGGGCTCCGGATGCGGCGCGCCATTGGCATCGCCCTCCATCGTGATGGTCGGGATCGCGATCGCGGGCGCCTGGGCCAGCGTCTTCTCGAACGCGTCGTACTTCGCCTCGCCTTCGGCGAGACCAAGCCGCCAGCGGTAATTGTGAATCACGATATCGACATGATCGGGATTCTCGAACGCCGTGGCGCTGCGGTCGTAGGTGGCGTCGTCGAACTTCCACTGTGGCGAGGCGAGCTGCCAGATCAGCTTATTAAAATCGTGCCGGTTCTTGGCATAGCCCTCGCGGCCGCGCTCGGTCGCGAAATAGAACTGGTACCACCATTGCAGCTCGGCCTTCGGCGGCAGCGGCACCTTGCCGGCCGCCTGGCTGCCGATCAGATAGCCGCTGACCGACACCATGGCCTTGCAGCGCTCGGGCCAGAGCACCGCCATGATGTTGGCGGTGCGCGCGCCCCAGTCGTAGCCGCCGAGCACGGCCTTCTCGATCTTCAACGCGTCCATCAGCGCGATGATGTCGGCGGCGACCGCGACCGGCTGGCCGCTGCGCATGGTATCGCTGGCGAGGAAGCGCGTGGTGCCGTAGCCGCGCAGATGCGGCACGATCACGCGATAGCCGGCTTCGGCCAGCGCCGGCGCGACATCGGCGTAGCTGTGGATATCGTACGGCCAGCCGTGCAGGAGGATCACTGCCGGACCCGACGCCGGGCCCATTTCGACATAACCGGTATCGAGCACGCCGGCATTGATCTGCTTGACCGAACCGATCGTGGTGTGGCTACCGGCCTTGACCGCTGATAACACCGGCTTGGACTGGGCCTCGGCCGATCCGATGAAGCCGAGCCTGGAAACGGCGAGGATCCCGCCGGCGATGCCAAGGAAGCGGCGGCGTTGCTGATTGATGGATTGGGACATGGCGATCTCCTGCGTCTGGTGTCGGATTGAATATTGCAGAGACCGCCCCAGTCCGCTTTCAGAGGACGTGGATTTGTCCTTCAGACCGTCGTGATTTTGGCCCCACGCCGCCTGTGCTAGGTTCCGCCCCGCATTCAGCCGCCGGCCGCCGGATCATCGAATTTGACTTACCATTTCAACGACTTGACCCTCGATTCCGGGCGCCGGGAGCTGCGCCGCGGCGGTGCCCTGGTGGCCGTCGAGCCGCAGGTCTTCGACCTGCTCGAGTTCCTGATCCGCGCCCGCGACCGCGTGGTCAGCCGCGACGAGGTGCTGGCGGCGGTCTGGCACGGGCGGATCGTCTCCGAGGCAACGCTGAGCAGCCGGGTCAATGCGGCGCGGACCGCGATCGGCGACAATGGCGAGGAGCAGCGGCTGATCCGCACCCTGCCCCGCAAGGGCCTGCGCTTTGTCGGCGATGTCAGGGAGGACAGCGCGCCCGATCATCCGGTCGCGGACAAGGCCGTCCCGCCGCGGCCGAGCGAGGGTCCGTCGATCGCGGTGCTGCCCTTCACCAATATGAGCGGCGACCCGGAGCAGGATTACTTCGCCGACGGGATCGCCGAGGACATCACCACCGCGCTGGCGCGCTGCAGCCGCCTCACCGTGATCGCGCGCAACTCCGCCTTCACCTATAAGGGCAAGGCGGTCGATATCCGCCAGGTCGGGCGCGATCTCGGCGTCGGCTACGTGCTCGAAGGCAGCGTCCGCCGCGGCGGCGACCGCCTGCGCATCACCGGCCAGTTGATCGACGCCGTCTCCGGCGCGCATCTGTGGGCCGACCGCTTCGACGGTGCGGCGACCGACGTGTTCGACCTGCAGGACCGCATCACCGAGAACGTGGTCGGCGCGATCGAGCCGACCTTGCTGGTCGCGGAGGCCGAGCGGGTACGGGCGGCGCCGCCCGACAGGCTCGACGCCTACGATTTGCTGCTGCGCGCGTACAGTCTGAGGTATGAGTTCACGCCCGCAAGCATGGAAGCCGCGCTCGATTGCCTCGACCAGGCGCTGGCGCTCGCCCCCGCTTACGCGCCGGCGCTGGCGGCGTCGGCCTATTGCCACGCCATGCGTCATGTCCAGGGTTGGTTGAAGCCTGATGACTCCTACCGGGAACGCGCGGTCGCGCAGGCCTGGCGCGCGGTCGAGCTTGCGCCCGGCGATCCGCAGGTGCTGTGGATGGCGGCGTTTGCGATCTGGAACATGGCCGACGAGATCGAGCCCGCGCGCGAATTGTTCGAGCGGTCGCTTGCAATCAACCCGAACTCGGCGATGGCGCTCGTCCTCTGCGGCTGGATCGAGGCGATGCGCGGCAACCAGCAGGCCGGCCGCACGATGATCGAGCGCGCGCAAAGACTCAACCCGCGCGACCCGCGCGGCTGGTTCGCCTCCGCGGCGCTCGCGATCTGCGCGGTGCTCGACGGAAACTTTGCCGAAGCGGTGACATGGGCCGACAGGGCGCTGGCGCAGAACCGCCGCTTCGCGGTGGCACTCCGCGTCTTGATCGTCGCGCTGGTCAAGACCGGCGAGAACGAGCGCGCGACCCAGATCGCGCGCGAATTGCTCAAGGTCGATCCGGAGTTCACGATCTCCGGATTCCTGGCGCGGATTCCCTTCCCGGTGCAATCGATGTCCGCGACTTATCGTGAAACCCTCAAGGCGGCCGGCGTCCCCGACTGACGCCGCTCTGACGACGCGACGATCATTCACCCGTGGTACGCCGCGCGGCTTGTTTGGCAGCATCGGCCTGACGGCAGTCCTTTCCTCGTCTTAGGGTTCGTAGCGCATGATTCGACCCGCTTCGGTCAAAGATTTGAATCATGGCTCGGCAGTCAGGCCCAATGAGCCCGTGCCGACGACGGTGGTCGCGATGTGCCCGGAAGCGGACGCGTTATGCTCACCTTGAGTTTTGTCGAGTTTGCCCCCAAGCGAAGCCCGCGCGTTTCTCCCAGACCGCAGCAGGCGCTACTTCGCGCCGATATCGTTCTCAAGGCTGTCAAAGCCCCCGAGCTGGGCGATTTTTTCGAGGTCGCCCAGCGTGACGACAGGACGTTTGAAATCAAGAATGCCTTGGGTTCGGAACGCCTGAAGGATACGATTGACATGCACGACACTCAATCCAAGCGCGTCGGCCAGCTTCGATTGAGTGATTGGAAATTCAAACTGCTCGTTGGCGACCATACCCATCGCTCCAAGCCGCTGGCGCAACTCCGCAATCAAATAGGCCATGCGTCCCGGTGCCGATCGCGTGCCGAGATTGACGATCCATTGCCGGAACAACGCGGCATCAACAAGCGACTCGCGCCAGAGCGCTCGGGCCAAAGCCGGCCGCGTACTAAGGATCCGTTCGAGCTGATCGTGATCGATGAAACCAACCTGCGCTTTTGAGAGCGTCGTCAAGTCGTGGTCCATCCGCTTCAGCGCCAAGCCCTGAAGATCGGGTATGTCACCTGCGATGTGAAACGATAAGATCTGCCGCTGACCGTCCTCAGACACTTTGGAGCGATAGGCAAAGCCGCTCAGGATCACGCAGCATTGGGTGCTAACGTCTCCCTCGCGAACGATCGGCGCATCTTCCGGCAAGTTCTTCACCGGCGCGATGATGGACCGGAGGGCTTCAACATCTTCATCGGGCAACTCAGAATGTTGACGCAACTTGCGGATCATCATCTCGATCGGCATCTTATGTTCCTTGTCAACCGCTTGAGACAGGAAGCCGTCCGGTTCCACCCCACCATACGCCCGGAACGAGCGCAGAGGTTAAATATTATCCCACTACGTCAATTATGCCGATCGGTCGTGTGAATGCGGTATTTTTTTCACATCGAGCATGGGAAGCGGCATTTTCCCGACGAAATCGGCGAAGAGCTTCCCAACGATGACGCAGCCTGGAAGGAGGCCACGATCACTGCTGGAAAGCTCCTCCAAGACCTGGATGGCTCGCTGAGGCCAGACCTGGAATGGCGGATGGAAGTAACCGATGCGGCAGGAAATCTATTGTGGGTTCTCCGCCTGCTGGCTGAAAGGCACTGAACATCTGTCGGCACCTGTCTCACTTCTGGCTTCGGCTTCTGGCCCTCTTGCAGCAGTGAATCGATCGCCGGCGAGATAGGGGCAATCCGCGAGGCGGCGGATAACCAACCCCAGCCGGCTCTCGAAGGTCTCGCGTGCCCAGCAGGTCACCCGGGCATCTCGCTCGGCTGCGGGCGCCAGTTGGCGACCGACAATGACGGCGTTCATCGGCCCGGCGAGCCCGGCCTCGCCCAGGTGGAGAAATTGCAGATAGGAAGCGAAGGCGGGATCGTCCGGGGCGACGACAAGCGAACCTGAGCCGTGGCGGGCGAGCAGGTATTCGAGAATCGCGATCGATTCGACCATGATCGTCTCGCCGTCCTGCAGTGCGGGAATGAAGCCGGCGGGGTTGATCGCGATGTGCCCGGAAGCGGACGCATTATGCTCACCTTGAGTTTTGTCGAGTTTGACCCATTGCGGACGTGCGGCGGGCTCGAAACGAAGGCAGTCGATATCTGGACCATGGCCAATTCATCACGCAATCTGCGCTATCATTTCGATAGTGAGGAAACGAGGCAAAATGAGCAAGCTCGAAAGACTTGTCGGAACATGGCTTCAGGTTTCGATTGATACGGTCGCCGCCGATGGCACAAGGCGTCCTCTTTATGGAGAAAATCCAAAGGGTATCGTCATTTACACGAGCGACGGCTACTTTTCTCTGATGCAAGCCCGCGCTGACCTCCCGAAGCTACAATCGGGATTACCTTCAAAAGCAACTGCCGATGAAGCGAAGGCCGTGATCACCGGATCAATCGCGTATTTTGGGACTTACTCTCTTGATGAAGCAACCGACACCCTCAGTCTGGACATTCATGCCAGCACTCTCGCAAACTTCACTGGCAATCCTGAAGAGAAGCGAACGATCACGTTGCTAACCGACAACGAGCTAAAGTTTACGAGATCGTTTGTGCGCGGAGTTACCCTTGAAGCCGCTTTCAGGCGAGCGACATAACGAGCGGCAGTGTCTGCTGTTGCCCGCCATTTCCGAAGTTGAGGGTAGACCGGACCTGACTGCCCACGGTCGAAATCGGCGCTTGTGACGCAAAGCAGTCAAGAGAATGCTCCCACGAAATAATCTTCCCATGGTCTCTCGTCGGCGGCGGTTTCTCGTGTGGAGCTAACGTGGTCCGCGGCTTGACGTCGAGCGGTCGGGAACACTCCTACTTCGTCCTCAAGCCATTCCTGATCTCAGACGGTGTCGCGTTGTAGCGGCGTCGAAATGCCCTGTTGAAGTACGAAAGGTCATTGAAGCCGAGCTCGAATGCGATTGTGCTGATCGCGCGGCGCGAATGGAGGGGGCTTCTTAGAATTTGATAAGCCCGCGCCAGGCGCCGGCCGAGAACGAATTCCGAGTAGGTGACGCCCTCGCTCTCGAACAGCTTGTGTAGATAACGCACCGTCACGCCATTGTGGGTCGCGACCATCGTCGCGTTCAGCTTGCTCTCATCGAGATTGGCGACGATGTCCGCCTTGATTGCGGCCAGCCGGACCGCGCCCACGGCTCTGTCCGTGGCAAGCACCTTGGCGTCGCTGCTCGCCCCAAGGGCCAATGCGACGAGGTCATAGAAGTGGCTGATGATGAGCCGCTGCGAGGCGGGCGCCGCCAATACCTCATCTTCGGCGACGACGTCGAGATATTTTCTCAGGAGTCTCAGCCCGCCTGTATCCCTCGCTATGCGCCGCATCGTTGAATTTTCGAGCTTGGGAACAAGCGGCGCAATTGCAGATCGGGGCACGCGTATCCCAGCGATGTTGACGGATGACGGCGAGGTCATCGTCCAGGTGGCCTCCTCGTTCGTCATCAGCACTGCGTCCCCGTCACTGAGCATCATCTCGCGGCCGCGCAGGCTTCCCACGGTCGTTCCGGTCAGGGTCATGCAGAGATAGAGGTGGTCACCTTCTTGCCGCACACCCTCGCGGCGGACGCTCGTATAGCCCGCCGTCAGGATGCGGAGCCCGGGCATTGTGCGATTGACAAGATCAACCCGAGGCACAGCATTGCCATAGCGAACAAATTTGGTCGGCAGCAGGCCGCGCTCATGCAGTTCTTCGAGCGTTTTGCCTTGTGCTTCTTCCGCCAAGGCGCGGCTCGAGAACCGAACGACTGTGTACTCCGGCGTCGACGTCACCATCGGCCATCCTGCAAGGGCATACGGATCGCTCTGCACAGTCTAGCAGACAGGACACTTTAGTCCAAGCCGGCCTTCCCTCCTGTCCAAGACCGCTTGGCCGTGACGGCGCAAGTTCGTTACCGGTGAAGGTTCGGCGCAATTTGGCAGGCAATGAACATGTCAAGATCAATCGGCCGGCACGCAATCGTGGTCGGAGCCGGCATGGCGGGACTCTCTGCCGCGAAAGCCCTGTCGTCGTTCTTCGCCACCGTCACCGTGCTGGAGCGTGACGCACTGCCGTCAGCGCCGGTCACGCGCAGTGGCACGCCCCAAGCGCGACAAGTCCACGTCCTGCTTAGAGGCGGCCTCGACGCGCTGAGCGAGCTCTTGCCGGATTTTGAAACGGAGCTTGAGCGCGCTGGGGCGGTTCGCGTGCGGGTCGGCTGTCAATTTCGCCTCGAAATGCCAGGCTTTGATCCGTTTCCGCGGCGCGATGTCGGATTCGACTGTCTCAGCATGACGCGGCCGCTTCTGGAATTCGTGGCGAGAGGTGCTCTCCAGCGAGAGAGCAACGTCGCGCTAGAGCCAAATTGTCGTGTTACGAGCTTTCTGGAAACGCCCGGCAAGGATGCGGTGGCAGGCGTGCGCTACGAAGGCGAGGACGGGCAGAGCCACGAGCTTGCGGCTGACTTGGTCGTCGACGCGTCGTCTCGCGGCGCGCTGACGCTGGATCTGCTCAACAGGATCGGCTCGCCGCCGCCCCAAGAGACCGAAATCGGCATCGACCTTCGCTATGCGACCGCGATGTTCGAGATTCCGCCTCGGGCGCCCCCTGATTGGCGTGCCGTGCTACACCGGCCCGCCGCCCAGAGCGGCCGCGGCGGCTTGCTTGTGCCGGTCGAAAACAACTGCTGGCAAGTCCATGTCAACCATATGCATGGCGCAACCGTGCCTGAAAACGTCGTGGACTTCATCGCATCGGTCAGGACGCTGCGGACACAGACGATTTATGCCGCGATCAAGGACGCCGTGCCCATCGGTCCGATCCACCGATTCGTCTTTCCGTCGAGCGTTCGCCGCCGATTCGAGGCCCTTGAGCGCTTTCCGGATCGTCTGCTGCTGCTCGGCGATGCGATCTGCCGCTTCAATCCAGCGTCTGGCCAGGGCATGAGCGTAGCCGCGCAGGAAGCCGCTGTCCTGAAACGGCTGATCGAAGTGCGGGCCTTGGATGCGCAGCCGCTCAAGGGGATCGCGCGATCCTTCTTCGCGTCGATACAGGATCTTCTGGCTGCGCCGTGGGCGACTGCGGAGAGCGACTTCATTTATGAAAAGACACGCGGAGAGCGTCCGCATGATCTCAGCGAGCGCATGAATTTCAATGCGGCCCTGCAGCGCCTGGCGAGCCAGGATGCCGCAGTGCATCGGATCATGAGCGAGGTGGTACACCTCGTGAAGCCGTCCAGCGCTTTGCGCGATCCCCGGATCGTCGGTCGGGTCACAGCGCTGATGGCTGCCTCCGCTTGATCCCTGGAGAAGAGCCAATGTGCAGCCTCGTGCGAAAATTCGTGATGCTTTCCGCCTTGCTCGTCATGTTCGTCGGCAGTGCATCCGCTCAGAAGCAATACGGTCCCGGCGTCAGCGACACCGAGATCAAGATCGGCAACACCATGCCGTACAGCGGTCCGGCATCGGCCTACAGCGTCATCGGCAAGACGATGAGCGCCTATTTCCGCATGATCAACGACAATGGCGGCATCAACGGCCGCAAGATCAACTTCATCTCCTATGATGACGGCTACAGCCCGCCAAAGACCGTGGAGCAGGCGCGACGGTTGGTCGAGAGCGATGAGGTGTTTCTGATGTTTGCACCGCTTGGCACCGCGACCAACGCTGCCATCCAGAAGTATATGAACACCATGCGCGTGCCGCAGCTCTTCGTGCTGAGTGGCGCCTCGCGCTGGGGCGACCCCGAGCATTTTCCATGGACAATCGGCTTGCAACCCAACTACCGCGCTGAAGCGCGCGTCTATGCCAGCTATGTTCTCGGGCAACATCCCGGCGCCAAAATCGGCATCCTCTATCAGAACGACGATTTCGGAAGGGACTACCTACTGGGATTGAAGGATGTGCTGCAGGACAAGTACGACGGGATGGTCATTGCCAGCATGCCGTATGAAACCACGACGCCAACGATCGACTCGCAGGTGGTCGCGATCAAGACTGCCAACCCTGACATCTTCCTCGATATCGCCACGCCGAAATTTGCAGCCCAGGCGATCAAGAAGATCGCCGAACTCGATTGGCACCCCGTCCATATCGTGACGAATATATCGGTTTCTGTCGGAGCCGTGCTGAAGCCCGCCGGACTCGACAACGCCAAAGGCATTCTCAGCGCGGGTTTCCAGATGAATGTCACGGATCCGCAGTGGGACGGCCACCCAGGCATGCAGCGCTTCCGCGCCTTCATGGCAAAATACTACCCGGAAGCAGATCGTTCGGAGAGCAGCCCCATGATCGCCTTCAACGCATCGAACGCTCTGGTCGAGGTGCTCAAGCGTTGTGGCGACAATCTCACGCGCGAGAACGTCATGAAGATCGTCGCCAACCTCGATTTCGAGATCGATGGCTTGATTCCCGGCATTCGCGTGAAGACGACCGAGACGGATTTCTATCCGATTGAACAGGTGCAAATGATGCGCTTCACCGGCGAGCGGTGGGAGGCATTCGGGCCGATATTGGATGGCCATGTGGGGCAAATTGCTCCCTCCTCGAACTAGGCGCGGCTGCAAACGGTCGTTGGTGAAGCATGGCTTCACTTGCCCACATATCGCCCCAGCGGGGCCGCTTCTTTGGTTTCGCTCACGTCGCTTGTTGGCCCTTCGGCGATCTCGGGAGATGTCCGCTTTTCCGCCGCTGTTGCGCTCAAGCGGACATCAGGCGCCGGCCGCTCAATGAGTACACGGCTTACGCGGTACTACTCCAGTCGCTTGGCCGCTCCGATGAAGCGAGCGCTACAATCCCGGTGATCTCGCCGCCCAAGCCTTGGTGGCCTGGCAGCTTTCCATCGCTCTGGTGTAGGCGGGGCGTGACGTCGTCCGGGCGAGATAGTCCCGCTCGGTCAAACCGGGGACGTAGTTGCCGGTTCGCATGCCGAGCAGGAGGGCGTAGCTCACCGAGATATCGGCAGCAGTGAATCGGTCGCCGGCGAGATAGGGACAATCCGCGAGGCGGCGGATAACCAACCCCAGCCGGCTCTCGAAGGTCTCGCGTGCCCAGCAGGTCACCCGGGCATCTCGCTCGGCTGCGGGCGCCAGTTGGCGACCGACAATGACGGCGTTCATCGGCCCGGCGAGCCCGGCCTCGCCCAGGTGGAGAAATTGCAGATAGGAAGCGAAGGCGGGATCATCAGGGGCGACGACAAGCGAACCTGAGCCGTGGCGGGCGAGCAGGTATTCGAGAATCGCGATCGATTCGACCATGATCGTCTCGCCGTCCTGCAGTGCGGGAATGAAGCCGGCGGGGTTGATCGCGAGGAAATCGCGATCGTTCCCGACTGCGAGCAGATCGACCGGGCGCAGCCGATAAGCCAATCCCAATTCCTCGAGCAGCCAAACGACACGGAAGCCACGACCTTCGCCATAGACGGTGAGCATAGTTGAGCATTCCTGGATTGGGCTGGATGAGGCGCATTCCCTCTTCCCGCCTGCGCTATGGAAGCATCAGTTGCAAACGCCGCAACTGCCATAGGGCAAAAGGCAAACGGCAAAAGGCAAAAGGCAAAAGCCTTGGGGCGAGCGGACGCTGGCGCAATTTCTGAATATTAGAAATATATTCCTGATTTGCCCGACGTGTCAAGTTGCCTGGTCGAACGCCGGCCGCCGCCGGCTCCTTTGCATGGGGTTGTTTTCGATATTTTGGCAGCGCCCCCCTGCGACGGCCCCATAACTTCATATTGCTCTAGCCGGAGCCGCCCGGCTCGAGCGCTTCGCCGAGCTCGAGCGGATGCGCCATGGTCTCGTGCAACGCGTCCTTGTCGAGCTCGCCCTCGGAGAGGCTGATCACGACGCAGGCGACGCCGTTGCCGATCAGATTGGTCAGCGCGCGGCACTCGCTCATGAACTTGTCGATGCCGACCAGGATCGCGATCGACTGGATCGGAATGTCGGGCACGATCGACAGCGTCGCGGCGAGCGTGATGAAGCCGGCGCCGGTGACGCCGGAGGCGCCCTTCGAGGTGATCATGGCGATGCCGAGGATGCCGAGCTCCTGCCAGATCGTCAGATGGGTGTTGGTGGCCTGCGCCAGGAACAGCGTCGCCAGCGTCATGTAGATGTTGGTGCCGTCGAGATTGAAGCTGTAGCCGGTCGGCACCACGAGGCCGACCACCGAGCGCGAGGCGCCGAGATGCTCCATCTTCTGGATCATCTGCGGCAGCACCGTCTCCGACGACGAGGTGCCGAGCACGATCAGGAGCTCGTCCTTGATATAGGCGATGAAGCGGATGATGGAGAAGCCGGATAGCCGCGCGATCGCACCGAGCACGATCAGCACGAACAGGACGCTGGTGAGGTAGAAGGTGCCGATCAACGCCGCCAGATTCACCAGCGAGCCGAGGCCGTAGGCGCCGACCGTGAAGGCCATCGCGCCGAACGCGCCGAGCGGCGCGACGCGGACGATCATCCGGATGATGCCGAAGAACATCTTGGACGCCTTGTCGATCGCCTCGGCGATCGGCTCGCCGGGCTTGCCCATCAGGGCGATGGCAAACCCCGAGAGGATCGAGATCAGCAGCACCTGCAGCAGGTCGCCGCGCGCCAGCGCGCCGAAGAAGCTGTCGGGAATGATCGCCATCAAATGGGCAACGATGCCCTGCTCCTTCGCCTGCGTCACGTAGGTGGAGACCGATTTCGGATCGATCGTGGCGGGATCGATGTTGAAGCCGCGGCCGGGCTGCAGCAGCTCCCCGATCAGAAGGCCAACTGCGAGCGCGACCGTCGACACCGCCTCGAAATAGACCAGCGCCTTCAGCCCGACCCGGCCGACGCGCTTGAGGTCGCCCATCGAGGAGATGCCGTGCACCACGGTGCAGAAGATCACCGGCGCAATCATCATCTTGATCAGCGCGATGAAGCCGTCGCCGAGCGGCTTCAACTGCTTGCCGAGGCCGGGGTAGAAGTGTCCGATCAGGACGCCCGCCACGATCGCGATCAACACCTGGATGTAGAGGATCTTGTACCAGGGCTGATGTTTGTGATGGGCGGCGGGCTTGATCGCGTCTGTGGCCATGAGATGTCCCGGGCTGGAATGAACTCAACTGGTGATGCCATCTTGGCGGAGCCGCGCGCAAGCGACAATGGCCATTCGCGCCCGCCGCGTGCGCACACGAATCTGTCATAGACTACGGCCGGTTCGCATCCGGAGGCTGAGATGGAATTCACCGCGCTGTTTCTCGCCATCACCATCGCCATGCTGGTGGCCTGGCGTGGCCCGCGTCCGGTCGCGATCGGATTGTTCGCGGTGATCCTGGTCGCCTGCGTCGCGACCTTGCTGCACCACGCCACCGACCGTCTCACCCTGTCGTTCTGAGGCCAGCCATGACCGACACGCAGGCGGTGACCCTCAATGCCTTCGCGCTCTATGGCCTCGCGCTGTTACTGGCCGCAGCTTTTGCGGCCCAGCTGCTGCTTCACGAGCTGCCCTGCCCGCTGTGTTTGTTGCAGCGCATCCTTTTCGCCCTGCTGGCGATCGGACCGATCCTGAACATCCGCTTCGGACCGCGGCCGAGTCATTATGCCTTGTCGCTGCTGACGGCCGTGCTCGGCGCCTCGGTCTCGACCCGGCAGGTGCTGCTGCACATCCTCCCCGGCGACGCCGGCTATGGGTCGGCGCTGCTCGGCTACCACTATTATACCTGGGCGCTGATCGGATTCATCGCCGCGATCGTCCTGCTCGCCGCCATGCTGCTGTTCGACCGCCAGTTCGACCACCGCGCGGCGCCAGGCGCCTCACCCGGCCGGTTCGCACAAGGTGCGGTGTGGCTGGTGGTCGGGCTAACGGCGCTGAACGTGCTCTCCACCCTGCTCGAATGCGGCTTTGCCGCCTGCGCCGACAATCCGATCATCTATGAGCTGCTGAAGCAGACGCGTTAGGGCCGGTTGGGAATATTCAACCCGCGTTCCACCGCCGGTCGCTTGAGACCGCGCTCCAGCCAGGCCGCGACATGGGTGAACTGGTCGAACTCGACGAGTTCGCGCGCGCCGTAGAAGCCGATCAGATTGCGCACCCAACCGAGCATCGAGATGTCGGCGATGCTGTATTCATCGTCCATGAACCATTGCCGCCCGGCGAGATGCGTTTCCATCACGCCGAGCAGGCGCGCGGATTCGGCGACATAGCGCTCAAGCGGCCGCTTGTCCTCATAATCCTTGCCGGCGAATTTGTAGAAGAACCCGACCTGGCCGAACATCGGCCCTAAGCCGCCCATCTGGAAGTGCACCCACTGGATCGCCTGGTAGCGGCGCGCGGCATCCGCCGGCAACAACTTGCCGGTCTTCTCGGCGAGATATTGCAGAATCGCCCCGGACTCGAACAACGGCAGCGGCTTGCCGCCGGGACCGTTGGGATCGAGGATCGCCGGGATCTTGCCGTTCGGATTCAGCGACAGGAACTCCGCCGTCTTTTGGTCGTCCTTGTTGAAGTCGACGAGATGGACCTCGTAGGGCAATCCGATCTCCTCGAGCATGATCGAGACCTTCACGCCGTTCGGCGTCGGCAGCGAATAGAGCTGCAGGCGGTCCGGATGCCGGGCGGGCCAGCGTTTTGTGATGGGAAAGGCTGACAGATCGGTCATATCAGACATTCTTTGCACGGTTGTTGTTGGGCGGCTAATGTACGGAGCTCATTGAAAGCCGCAAGGTCTGCAACCGCCCATGAACGATCAAGAGACAGCGGCAACGCTCGGCCCCTCCGACGACGAACTCGCGGCACATCCGACCGTGTTTGCGGCAGACGCGTTGGCCGGTCAGGTGGTTGTCGTATCCGGCGGCGCCGGCGGCATCGGCCGCGCCATCACGTGGCTGTTCGCCCGGCTCGGCGCGCATGTCGTGATCGTGGGACGCAATGCCGACAAGCTCGATGCGCTGGTCGATTCTCTCGGCCATCGCGGCCTCAAGATGTCTGCGCATGTTGCAGACATCAAGGATCCCGACGCGGTCAATGCGATGTTCGATGCGCTGTGGGGCGAGCATGGCTGTATCGATCACCTCGTCAACAGCGCCGGCGGCCAATTCCCGCAAGCCGCGATCGATTTCTCGATCAAGGGCTGGAACGCGGTCATCAACACCAACCTCAACGGCACCTGGTACATGATGCAGGCCGCCGCGCAGCGCTGGCGCGACCACAAACATCCCGGCAGCATCGTCAATATCGTCGTGGTCACGACGCACGGCCTCTACGGCATCGCGCACACGATCGCCGCGCGCTCCGGCGTGATCGGCCTGTCGCGCGCGCTCGCGGTCGAATGGGCGCCGCTGAACATCCGCATCAATTGCATCGCGCCGGGCGCGATCGAGACCGACGGCTGGAACGTCTACAGCGAGGCGGCGCGCGCCGCCTATCCACGCTCCAACCCGATGATGCGTCCGGGCACGCCCTGGGACATCGCGGAGGCCGCGGTCTATCTCGCCGCGCCCTCCGGCAAGTTCATCACCGGCGAAACGCTGACCGTCGACGGCGGCGGCCAGCATTGGGGCGAGACCTGGACGACCGGCAAGCCCGACTACTTCAAGGGCGACGAATAACGCACGCATACGCCGCCCGCGCTCCCTCGACTACTTGCCGTCGTCGAAGCTGACGATGACGGCGGCGTTCGCGATCAGGATCGGGTCGTTGCCGAGATCGGACGGAATCTCGAGCCCGCCCGCGATCGCCTTCACCGTCTTGGTGCCATAGGGCAGTTCCCTGGCAACGGCGTCGGTATCGACCGCTTCGGGATTTGGCACGGCGATTGTGACGTCGACGAACATGTCGTTCGCGGTCTTGCCGAGCATGCGGAAGAAGCCGAGGCTGGAATGGCGGATCGCATCCGAGACCGCACGCTTGGCGGCCTTGGTGGCGTCGCGGCCGTGGACGTCGACGCCCATGCCCATTTCGGTGATGCAGCGCACGCGTGTCATGAAACTTTCCTGTTGTCGTTGGCGTGAGAGACCTTCACTCCTTCGCCCTCCGCGCGCGCGGCGTCAAGCCAGGTCCTTCGCCTCGCTGACGCCGTTGTGATCGCCGTGCGCCAGCATCCATGCCGCCAGACCAGCGAGGATCGCCGCGGCAACCACCATGACGCAGGCCGCGCTCCAGCCCCATGCCGAGACGATGGCGCCGACCGCGATCGGTCCGGTCACCTGGCCGAAATTGCTGCCTGTCATCAGGAGGCCCATCATGACCGGCGCCATCGCCGCCGAGCGCGCCGCCGCGGGTGCGGGTCGAAACCGGCGCACCGTAACGCCGCGCTCGCGATGGAGGCCGATCTCTCCCACCGGCTCGACGAGCCGCTCGGCCCCGCCGCGCGCACGCAGACGCCCAAGATCAGGGGGGCGTAGCGAAGAAACACGAAGCTCAGCTGCTGCTGCGCGCCCCACTGCGGTCCGTTCGCAAGCGCCCCAATCCTCGGTCTCCCATCACGACGTCGAGAGGCCCTGCGCCTGCTGCTCGCCATTTCGCTGCGGTTCATCTCCACGGACCAATAGTGCGCGCGACCGATCCCGGTCTCGCAAGGAGCCGCGCACCATGCCGATCAGCCGCCGGCGAGCGCTGACGCTTGCCTCGCTTTTTATGGCAAGCCCGCTGCTCGGCACTGAAGGCCGCGCCGAGCCGGCGCCAACCGCCGGAGCGGCCACGTTTGACATGGCCACCTTCACAGCCGCCTCCGGCGGCGACGCCGACGCGGCCTTTGCCAAGGCGCTGGCCGCCATCGCCAAGGCAGCGGCTGATGCGAGCAAGGCGGGGCCGGTTCACATCGTCCTCAATCTGGAGAAGAACGCCAGCTACCGGATCAAGCGGCCGCTCGCGTTCCGGCAATTGCACGGCTTCGAGCTCAACGGCAATGGCGCACAGCTCATCAACACGGCACGCAGCGGGACCTTCGCGATCTCCGGCTGCAACCGCCTCACCGTCCGCGATCTCACCATCGACTACGACCCGCTGCCCTTCACCCAGGGAACGATCACCGCGTTCGACAAGCAGGCGGTCGACATCACGGTGAAGGTCGATCCCGGCTATCCCGATGATGCCGCACTGCTGGCCGCCTTCACGGATGGCTTCTTCAAGGTGATGGACCGCCGCAAGCGGGCGCTGAAGACCGGCGCCAGGGATTTCCTCTCACCGGCCCATGCCACGCGCCTCAGCGACGGCCAGATCAAGGTGCATCTGCGGTGGGGCGCGAACGATCGTTTCCCGAGCCAGCTGCCGATCGCGGTGGGTGACGTCGTCACCATCGCAAATGGCGGCGCGCATGCCATCGCGGTGGACTCCAGCGTCGCCACCAGCCTGATCGATCTGAAGCTGCTGGCCTCGCCGGGCATGGGCATCATCGAGAACGGCGGCGAAGGCTCGATGATGCTGCAGAAGGTCTCGGTCGTCCCGGGACCCCGGCCGAAGGGCGCGACGACCGACCGCCTGATCTCGACCAATTCCGACGGTTCGCACTTCACCGCGGTCGCGCGCGGTCCGACCACGGAGGACTGCAGTTTCGCAAACACCTCCGACGATGCCGTCAACGTGCACGGCTTCTACTACTACGTCGTGGCGAAGACCGCGCCGCGGCGGTTTCTGCTCAGCCCAAAATGGGACGTCGGCCTTGCGGCCGGCGACGATGTCGAGAGCTGCGACCATGCGACGTTTCGCTCACTCGGACGCGGCAAGGTCGAGCAATTGACCAAGCGCCACGCGCCCGAGCTGAGGGCGAAGATCGCCCAGCTCTGGAAGAACAGGAGCCCGACCACCCAGCCGGATCTGATCTACGACGTGGTCCTGCAGCAGGACCTGCCGCTCAAGACCGGCGATGCCATCACCTCGCTGACGCACATCGGGTCCGGCGCCACCGTGCTGCGATGCAATTTCCACGCCTGCGGCCGCGTGCTGATGAAGGCGCCGAACGCCATCGTCGAGAACTGCCAGTTCACGTTCTCGACCGGCGTCGCGCTGCAGGCAGGGAGCGGCATCGGCTTCTGGTCGGAGTCGGGATTTGCCGAGAACCTCGTGTTCCGCAACAACCGCTTCAGCCATTGCGTCAACGGCGCCAATGAGCTGACCAGCGGCAGCGGCACGCTCGGCACCATCTATGTCGGCATGGTGCCGCCGGAAGGCGCCAAGGGATTTCAGGACAATTTCCAGAACCGGCGCGTCATCATCGAAGGCAATCACATCGACGATTCCTACATCTACGCGATCTTCGTCAGCAATGCCGACGGCGTCAAAATCGCCGGCAACGTAATCGGCCAGACATTTCTGCGCGGCGGCGCGTTCGGGGCCGGCGGCTTCTTCCATATCAAGCCCGACAGCGCGATCTTCGTCGGCCGCGCCAGAAACGTCGAGATCAGCAACAACGTCGCCGCACACGGCCGGATCGCGACGAATGCGGTCGCGATCGACGTGACCTGCGACAAGCGCGCGGTGCATCTCGCCGGCAACAAGCTGGCTTGAGCCGGCACAACGCCGCTTAGCGCCATTCCCCGACTTTGCCCTACCCCTGATTCTGCAGCACCGTGATGTGCAGACGGCGGCGGACCTTCATGCCCTGGCGGCGGTAGAGCGCGATCGCCGAGACGTTGCTGGTGAAGACGTGGAGGAACGGAATCTCGCCGCGCGCCACGATCTGGCGGCCGACCGCCGACAGCAGCGCCTGCGCATAGCCGCGGCCGCGATGGTCCGGATGCACGCAGACCGCGGTCATCTCGGTGTAATTCCCGGGCTTCATCCGTTCCCCGGTCATCGCGACCAGCTCGCCGCCAACGCGAATGCCGAGGAAGGTGCCGAGCTCATGCGTGCGCGCGCTGAACGGTCCGGGTTTTGTCATTTCCGTCAGCGCCATCATCGCGGGAACTTCGTCGGCGCCGAGCGTGACGATCTCGACGCCGGGCAGAGAAAACTCCGCCGGCGGGCCGATCATCTGCTCGCCGGTCTCGGCCAGCAGCACCTTGAACTTCGGCGGCACCGTGACCGGATCGGGCGTGAACAGTACCGCGATATCAGGTCCCGACAGCAGTGCGCCGAGCGCGGCAAAACTATTGGCCGACATGTCGACCATGTCGGCGAAGGGTGCGATCGCGACCGGAAAGCGCCTTGCCTCGGCGCCGCCTTCCGCGAGGCCTCGTTGCCTCGTGGTCAGCGCGCTCCAGATTGGGCGATCAAGCGGATGGATCGGCGGGACTTCGGACATGCGGCGCTTCGCTCCTGATTTTCCTAGAACAGAGCAAGAAGCGCCGAAAAAATCCAGCGTGGCGTGATGTCGTTGCGGCTCACAATCACGCCAGCAGGATTTCGCCGTGCCGAACCGATCCTTAGGCGACCTTCAGGCAGAGCTCGGTACCGCCCTTGAGCGGCAGCGTGATCGACACAAAGCCATTTTTGGGATCGCGCACGAACTCCAGAAAATCCGCCTCGGCATTGTCGTTCATGACATAGCCACCGACGCGAAGCTGCGGAGCAACGATCTCGATCACCTGGCGGGCGAGTGTCGGTCCCTTCTCGCCGGGCCAGCCGTCGATCAGGATGAAGTCCACGGGCCCCCCGAGATCGCGCAGCGTCTGGCGCGCATCGCCCTCGCGGATCTCGGCATAGTCGGCAAGGCCGGCCTCGGCGAGATTGCGCTTCGCGGTTGCTACCTTGGCCGGCACGATCTCCGAGCCGATCACGGTGCCGCCGCCATTGTCGCGCAGCGCAGCGGCGAAATACAGCGTCGACATTCCGACCGACGTCGCGAACTCCGCGACGCGTTTGGCGCGCAGGCCGCGGCACAGCAGATAGATCAGCTCGCCCTGCTCCGGATGGATCGAGAAGCCCTGTTCTGCATAGTCGAGCGGATCGCGGCTCATCGTCGGATTGCCGCGCGGACCGCCGGCGGCCGGCCTGCGGCGCGTGGCCTGCAGGCGCGCGATGACGGCAGCGACGCGGGCGTCGGCAATCGCGCTGTGCGGTTCAGCGTTGTACATGAAGGGTCTCCCTTGCGGCTGCGTCATTGCTGCAAGATTTCAGCGGCGGCGCGGTCGAGGATTTTCGCGATGCGGCGCGCCTCGGCGGCATCGCAGCCGCGCTTCTGGCGCAGCGCGCTCTTCAGGGCGTGACGGGCGCGGTGCACGTCGTCGGAGGATTCGCCATCGAGATCGCTCACGCCGGCGAAGGCTTCGCGCACCTCCTCCATGCGGCCGCCGATCCGCGACAGCGCCTCGAGAATGGTGTCAGCGGTAGCGCGGTTCTCGGCGAGATGCGCCTTGCCCTGCTCGGTGATGCTGTAGAGCTTGCGCGCCGCATCCTGGGTAACGCTGGCGTGGCCGATCTCCTCGAGGAAGGTCAGCGCCGGATAGATCACGCCCGGGCTCGGGCTGTAGAAGCCGTCCGACCGCTCCTCGATTTTCTTGATCAACTCGTAGCCATGCGCCGCCTGCTCGCCGAGCAGCGCCAGGATGACGAGCTGCAGGTCCTGCGACGAGAGCCGCCGCGATCCCGGAAAGTCGCCGCCGCCACCCCGCCCGAAGAAACCATGGCCACCACGGCCGAAGCGATGGCCGCCCCGGCCGTGCCGTCCCATGGCGAAGAACCCAAACCGGAATCCGTCATCGTCCCGGCCGCCAAACATCGATCGTCTCATTGGTCATTCCTTACTGAAAACATATCTTACGATATATCTACAGATGAAACGGCGGCAACCCACATTTTCGTGAGTGGCTCCCGCCCCCAGCCGGGTCGGCAGCTTGGAGACTTGCTTTAGGTCCTTAGGGTTCGTGAGCGATCACTGCCGCCCCTCGTCCAACGTTGGAGGAGATACAGGGCGATCATACCGATAGGCCAACAGATGATGAACGTCCGCTCCCAGGCCTTGAAGTCGCTGTACTCGGCGAGCGTATGTGGTTGGCCCTGCTTTCCACAATATCCGCTGGCGCACACGTGCAGCGGAGCATCTGGAAACCTGACGAGGCCGTAGAGGAAGAGCGCCGCCATCAGAAGTACAATGCAATACATCACGACGCGCGCTGCGGTGATGTTGCTAAGCCAATTCGGAAGGGTATTGCCCATGTCGTAAATATGCGACGCTGAGGGTGAACATTCCACTCAACCCCGCGATTCATGCGCCCCAAGACCTTCGAAGCTCATTGCCTGCGCCTGCCCGCCGCCACCAAGGTGGTGCAATGGGAAGGCACGTCGGTGTTCAAGGTCGGCGGCAAGATGTTCGCGCTGGCCGGCGGCTTCATCGCGAGCACCGGCGGCTTCATGTTCAAGACCTCGAACATGGCCTATCAGCTTCTGATCGAGCAGGAGCTCGCGCGGCCGGCGCCGTATCTGGCGCGTGCCAAATGGGTGCAATTGATCGGCAACGACGTCCTGCCCGACGCCGAGCTCAAGGCCTATCTCGATCAGGCGCATGCGCTGATCGCCGCGAAGCTGACGCGCAAATCGCGCGAGGCGCTCGGGCTCGATTGATGGGCCGAGCCGCAGCGCGGTTCAGCCACCCAGCGGCTCGTCGGAATCGCCCGACAGCAATTTCGGAAACAGCTCCTTGAAGGCGAACTTGTCGTCGCCCTTGGCGCGATGGAAGCGCAGTACGACGTCGAACCGGCTGCTCTCCCATTTGGTGGGCGGCTTGCCCCTGCTGACTGGTATCAACGGAAGGACGTCGGCGATGATCGCCTTGTGCTCCCAGCACAGCAGCACGACGCCGTTCAGCGCCAGCAGCGCCTTGACCAGCGCCGGCTCATCACCTTTGCCAAAACCTTCGTTGGGCGTCGCGCCAAGACGCGCCGCCAGCGCCGAGATCGTCTCAGCGGGACGGCTGCTCGGCCCCCGGTTGGGCGTGGTGCCGGGCGTCGCGGCATAGATCGCGTCAGGCTTGGCATAGTCGCCGCTGGCGACGTCGCTGCCAAACAACACGGTCCATGCGCCGGCGCGTTGCCAGCCGCGCAGGACAAGCAACTCGGTATCGGGCACACCGTCCGCGGTGAAGCTGGGCCCCGGCCAGCCATCATCAGGCTTTTCGGCGTGACGGATGATGAAGAGCGTGAGTGCGTCCATGGCGTCCTCTCGGGCGAAGATGTGTTGCTGGCAAGGGCAATTTCGATCCTAAGCTGGCGGCATACTCCCCTTCATGAACAGCGTCACAATTTGCGAAAACTCGACCGGTACTGCGCTGGCGACACGCCGAGCCGCTCGCTGAACACGATGCGCATGCGGTCGGCCGAGCCGAACCCGCAATCGAACGCAACCGCCTTCAGCGGCCGGTCCGAGCCCTCGAGCAGCCGGCGCGCGGCGTCGACCCGCGCGCGTTCGACGAATTCATGCGGCGTGAGGCCGGTCTCTTGCGCGAAGGCGCGGCCGAAACTGCGCACGCTCATGCCGACGGCCTCGGCCAGCGTTTGCAGGGTGTGGCGCTCGCCGACACACTGCATGACATGCGCCTGCGCGCGCGCGATCGGCGAATCCTCGTCGACCGGCGCGGTGAGATAGGGGCTGAACTGCGACTGGCCGCCCTGGCGTTGCGCCACCACGACCAGCCGCTTGGCCACCGCGACCGCGACCTGCGGCCCATGACGCTCGGCGACCAGCGCGAGACCGAGATCGATGCCCGCGGTCACGCCGGCAGAAGTCATCAGTCTGCCGTCACGAATATAGATCCGGTCGAAGATCACCTCGGCGGCCGGGAAGCACGCCGCCAGAAGCTGCGCGTTCTGCCAATGCGTCGTCACCTTGTGCCCGTCGAGCAGCCCGGCATGGCCGAGCGCGAAGGCACCGGTGCAGATCGAACCGTAGAGCTCGGCGCGCGCGGGCGCCCCGCGCAGCCACTGCGTCAGCGCCGGATCCGGCTTGGTATCGGGCAACGCCGGTCCGCCGGCAACCAGCAGGATGTCGAATTTCTCGTCTGCCTCATCGAAACTGAGGTCGGCTGATATCTTCATGCCGTTCGATGCGCGCAGCGGTTCGCGGCTGGTGCCGACCAGCACCGTCTCATAGCCGTCGCCATCAGCGACAAAACCGTTGGTCTCCGCGAACACGTCGACGGGGCCCGCGATATCGAGTGCCTGAACCCCTTCGTGAATCGCGATCGCGACCTTCTGAACCGCCATGCCTTCTCCCTGCCCCAGCCTTTCCTTGCCTGTGGCGCGAAACGATGTCTCGTTGGCCCGATCCGGCGGCGCACGATCGTTGCGGGATCAGGCCAAGACGGGCGACAAGCACACCACGGATCACGCCACGAGGCGATCCGAACACACCGTAGAGACGAGCGCTGGCGCGCCCCGCGTGTTTCGCACGCCACGGTATCGTCTTGCCATATCGAGGAGCGTCTTGAAATGACCGAGATCATCGCCGGCATCCGTGTACCCGACAGCGCCATGGCCCGCGCCGCGACCCAGCTGGTCCGCGATACCGAGGACGACCTGCTCTATAATCACAGCCGCCGCGTGTTCTTCTGGGGCGCGCTCACCGGCAATCGCCGCAAGCTGAAGTTCGATCCCGAGCTGCTCTATATCGGCGCCATGTTCCACGACATGGGCCTCACCGCCGAACATGCGAGCCCCGATCTGCGCTTCGAGGTCGACGGCGCCAACGCCGCACGCGACTTCCTCAAGGGCTACGGCGTCGCCGAGCGCGACATCGAGGACGTCTGGGCCTCGATCGCGCTGCACACCACGCCCGGCATCCCCGAGCATATGCGTCCGACCATCGCGCTGGTCACCGCCGGCGTCGAGATGGACGTGCTCGGCATCGCCTATGACGACTTCTCGCACGAGCACCGCGACCATGTCTGCGCGCATCATCCGCGCGAGGCGAACTTCAAGGAGAACATCATCGATCATTTCGCGGCCGGCACCATCAAGAAGCCGCTGACCACCTTCGGCAACGTCAAGGCCGACGTGCTGGCGCTGAAGGACATGACTTACACACGGGTGAACTTCTGCTCGATCATCCTCGGCTCGAAATGGCCGACGTGAAATGAGCCGCCCGCCCTGGCCCTCATCAGCCGGGACGAAGCCATGCTCAATCCGCGAACAATGCCCGGACGTCCTCTTCCGTGAGCGCGGCGCCGATGCGTCCTTGCGAATCGAAAATGCTGTCGGCCAGCGCGCGCTTGCGGGCCTTGAGTTCGTCCATCTTCTCTTCGATCGTACCGGTAGCCACCAGCCGATAGACAAAAACGGCCTTGTCCTGCCCGATGCGATGAGCACGGTCGATCGCCTGCTCCTCGACTGCGGGATTCCACCAGGGATCGAAGATGATCACGGTGTCTGCGGCGGTCAGGTTGAGTCCGACGCCACCGGCCTTCAGGCTGATCAGGAACAGGTCGGTGACGCCGTCCTGAAACTCCTCGATCGCGCGCCTGCGGTCCTTCGTTTCGCCGGTCAGCACGTTGTACCTGATGGCGAGCGCGTCGCAGCGCTTGCGGATCAATGCCAGCATGGAGGTGAACTGCGAGAATACGATGATCTTGCGCTTCTCGCTCAGGAGTTCCTCGATCATCTCCATCAGCCGATCGAGCTTTGCAGACGGACGCTTGACGCCGTCGTCGAGGTTCAGCAGCGCAGGGTCGCAGCAGGCCTGACGCATCCTGAGAAGGGCTTCGAGCACAACAATATGGCTCTTGGCCAGGCCGCGCTCCCGGATCGCCTTGCGGACCTTCTCTGACATCGACAGACGGATGGCATCGTAGAGTTCCCGCTGGTTGCCTTCGAGAACGACCCTTTCGGTGAACTCGCTCTTCGGCGGCAACTCGGCGGCCACCTCGTGCTTGGTCCGCCGCAGCAAAAACGGGCGGATGCGCTGCGTCAGCGCCCGTGCGCGTCCGACGTCGGCACGCTTCTCGATCGGCGTCCGCCAGTTGCGCGCGAACGCCGCCCGATCGCCGAGATATCCCGGGATGGCAAAGCTCATGATCGACCAGAGTTCGCCGAGATGATTTTCCATCGGCGTGCCGGTCAGGCAGAAGCGATGCCGCGCACGGATGTCCTGGAGCCGCCGCGTCGTCACCGCGTTGGAATTCTTGACGGTCTGAGCCTCGTCCAGTACCGCGATGTGCCATTCACGCGCCAGCAGCACCTCGTGATCGCGCGCGATCAGCGGATAGGTCGTCAGAACAAGATCGTGATCGCCGATCGCTTCGAAACTTTGCCTGCGGTCGGGACCGTGCAGGACGAGAACCTTCAAGCCTGGCGTGAACTTGCGCGCCTCGTTGAACCAGTTGGTCATCAGGCTTGTGGGAGCGACGACGATCGCAGGATCCGTCAGATGACCGCGCGCCTTCTCCAGCGCCAGCAACGCCAAGATCTGGACGGTCTTGCCCAATCCCATGTCGTCCGCCAGCACGCCGCCCAAGCCGCTTTCCCTGAGCAGGTCGAGCCAAGCCACGCCCTGTGTCTGATAATGCCTCAAGGCCGCATTGAAATCGGGTGGCAGGACCGGATCAGGCAATCCGCGGGCGCCGAGCAACCCTGCCATGCGGCGAAGACTATCTGCTCCTCTAAAGACGAAGTGATCGGCTTCGAGACCGAGCAGCGGCACGATCTGTGCGCGCGACAGCCGGAACTTTCCCGAGGTAGCGACGAAGGTTCCGCTCAGAGTAAGGCTATGGAGCGCCAATACAAGCGGAAGGAAGCGATCGGCCGCCAGCGCCAGATAGCGGCCGTCAGCCAACGGCAGGTAGACGCTATCGCCATCCTCCGCGAGTTGCTTGACCGTCTCGGGCGCAAATCCGGGTTGCGATACCAGCGCCGCCACGAGCGGGGCGAGATCGCGGCGCTCGCCGTCGATCTCGATCCCGAGCGCAAGCTCGAACCAGTCGATACCGCTGCTCTCGAAGTCGGCATCGAACACCCCGGATGAGGTCGCGAGCCGGTACGGGAAATCGTCGTCGATGCGGATTTCGAGACCGGCCGCCTGCAAATTGGCCGCATCAACATTGAGGAAGTCGAGCCAATCGGTCGACTGCGCGAAGGTCAGATCATACGCATGCGCGAGATCAAGCTGCAGGAAGGCCGATCTCACTTCGACCAGGCCGAGACTGGTTAGTCGTGCAGTCATCTCCTTCTCTTTGGTCTTGCGTCGCGTGACGACGTAGAGGATTCCGTCCCGGAACAGCTCCACCCGGTGGGCGCTTTCCGACCGTTCGATTTCGACCGGGCCGTAGCGGAAGCTGAGGCGGGCCACCGGCACGCGGTCGGGCGTACCGTCGCCATAGTAGTAGTAGGCATGAGCCGCCTTGCGCCCCGACATCAAACGAAGCACCGGCTTTGGGTCCGTGTCGATCTTGGTGGCGGCGGCCGGCGGCGCGGGCAACCAGCTGTGATCCAGGCTCGGTAACTTCTGGCCAAGGCGTTGCACGACTTGCGCGACATGGGCATGCGGGATGGCTGGAGCCAACAGAAGCCGGCTGCTCAGCCGCTCCGGAAGATTCAACGTGATCGGCCCGATCAATCCGGCGGCGGCGTCGACGTAGACCGGCGGCTCGGCATTCAGCGCCGTTGCGCCCTCGACGATCAGCAGCGGAGCAATGCCGTCCCTGGTGACCTGACGCCACGCGATGCGACCGTTGCGCGGACCGCCCCATTGCAGCGGCGCACCGCTGTGATCGCGCCAGAACGCCCGCCCCGTCGCGACGACCTGTTTCAGGACATCAGCCGAATAGGTGCGTCGGCCGAACGTATGGCCGGACCGATACTCGCTGGACAACCTGATAAGGATGTCGATGTCGGAACCAAGGTAATATTTCGGAGCACGGTCGACCGAAAATTCGTTCAAGGATGGCTGCGACACCTTGCTGCCGAACTCGCCGGTCTTCAGGATCTTAACGGATACCAGCGACACATCCATGCAGGGGGTACCACCACCCCCTACCCCCTCGGGCTGCAGGTAGTAAAGCAACCGCTGTGTGACATCGTGCGGATATTCCGTGTTCCGCATCGACCGGCCGACCGTCTCGATCCATTCCGCGATTTGGTAGGGCAGCACCGCGTCAGGCCGCGACTGCCCGTTGCCCGCGGCGCTTCGCGGCTGCTGCAGTGCCACGCCGGTCGGCCGTACAGGCGAATGCAAGGCTTCAAAGAGCGTCGCGGCAACGTGCTTGCAGTTCACGGCCATTGGACAGGTGCAATCGCCGTCGACGTCGACCAGTCGATTGCCGTCGAACTCCAGCTCGATATCGACCTGATAGGGCTTGCGTTCGGTTCCGCTTACCTGCGCCTGCACGCGGGTGAGATCCGGACTGACCACCAACGCCGAGACACGGCCCTGAGCACGGTAGGCAAAGGCCTTGTCCACAGCCGACCGGCTGAAGAAGCCGAGGATGTCCTTCTGTTTCAGTCGCTCGGAAAGGTTCGGAACGTCGGGCATCAAGGATTGCGGTTTCAGGAACGTGGCGGCGCCGGGACAATCCACCATTAGCAGGCGGAATATGTCGGCCAAACGGCATCGACGAGTGCCTGCCCTGCTTCCACACCTTCCTTTGTCGCCGGCCGCGGCACATTGCGGTCGGCGGACGCCCGCAGTCTAACTGCCGTGCGCCGGACCGCGGTCCGGCCCAGGATCGCGACCGGCGGCCACGAGCGCGAGCCTGGCAAGGTAGTGCGTCCAACCCTTGCTATGGCTCGCGCACTGCTCGGCGTTCGGCAGGCCGCTATGGGTCATCCGCAACAGCGTGCCGCTGTCCTTGTTGATCAGGTCGATCTCGATCAGGCTCGATCCCGGAGGGACCTCGGCGCCGCCCTCCCAGCCGAAACTGTAGGCGAGACGATGCACCGGCACGACCTCGCGAAATGCGCCGCGTGCCGCCCGCGACAGATCGCCGGAGACGCCCTTGAGCAGATAGAGTCCGCCGGGATGCAGCTCGGTCTCGGCCTCGAGCCCCATCCAGCTCACGATCTTCTGCGGATCGGTCAGGAAGGCGAACACGGTTGCGGGCGGCGCCGCGATCTGGATCTCGCGTTGAACGATGAAGGCTTCAGTCATCGATCCTTCCTCCATTGACGGTGGGTCTTCAGGGATAATTCGTGACAAGGGTGGCGCATCAACCCCATGATGGGGTGATGCGATTGTCCTCGACGTTGAGCTGGCTGGTCGACGCCGCCGCCGAGACCGCGGGCGCCAACCGGTTGCTGGCGGACCTGGGTCGCCACCTTATCACGGATGGCCTGCCGCTTGCCGGCGGCGCGCTGACGCTCGAAGTTCCGCACCCGTTGATCGCCCGGCGCACCTGGCTGTGGCGCGCCGGCAATGGCGAGGTGATCGAGGCGCTCGGCTTCGCGCCGGAACAACCCTTTGCGATGCCCGATATGGTCGGATCCGGCGATGCCGGCCGGCGCTGGCTCAATAGCCTCGCGCCCGGCCCGATCCACGAGGACACCATCGGAACGCGGCCGGATGGCCCGACCCTCGGCTGGATCGGGACCCGTGCCTTCACGCCGGCCGAGGCGGATCAATTGCGCGAGGCGGCGCGCTTCACGGCCGCACCGCTCGCCGCGCTGGCGGCGCGCGCGACATTGACGGCGGCGCTTGAAGCCTATCTCGGCCGGCGCAGCGCCGCGCGCGTCCTGGCATCGCCGTTGCGGCGCAACACCGGTGAAACCATCCGGGCGGCGCTGCTGTTTGCCGATCTGCGCGGCTTCACCGCGCTCTCCGAAAGCCACCCGCCGGCCGAGGTGATCGCCGCACTCGACGCCTGGTTCGACCGCATCGCCGGCGCGATCCACGCCTTCGGCGGCGAGGTGTTGAAATTCATCGGCGACGGGCTGCTCGCGATCTTTCCGGTCACGACCAGCGCGCGCAGCGCATGCGAGGCAGCATTGCGCGCGGTGTCGGCGGCCCGCGTCGGCATGGCGCATCTCGATACCGAGCGGTGCAAGCACGGCCTGCCGCCACTGCCATTCGGCGTGGCGCTGCATCTCGGCGAGGTACATTGGGGCAATATCGGCGCCGCCGACCGCCTCGACTTCACCGCGATCGGCGCCGCGGTCAATCTGGTCAGCCGGCTGGAAGGCCTGTGCAAGCCGCTGGAGCAGACCGTGCTGGTGTCGGGCGCGCTTGCCGCCGAGACCGAGACGCCACTGGTCGCGCTCGGCACCCATGAGCTGCGCGGTATCGCACGGCCCTGCGCGGTCTTCACCCTGCCGGAGGGATGAGCCGGTCATCGGAACAGGCGCAACCACGGCGCCAGATGAAATGCGCTCATCAGCGCGTACATCGGGACCATCCCCTGCAGCGAGAGCGGCCCCTGCATGGCGCCGCAGATCATGTCGGCCGGCGCCAGCGCGGCCACCAGCGCCATCACGGCGAAGGTCGGCGCCGCCGCCAGCGACAGCCAGCGCGCGACCATGGCACCGCGGCCGCCGAACCGGCCTTTCAACCAATCCTCATGTGTCTCGATTCCGGTCATCATTCGACCTCTCTGGAGATGATCCATGTCGTCATGTGCTAGGTTAGGACCGGGCCTCGGAGGACGAGAGTGACAAGTGTGTCGGGATTCGAATGGACTCGCTGATTACGGCTGCGGCGCGCGCGCTCGCGGCGGGTGATCCCCTCGGCGCACTGAAACGGGTAGCCCTGCGCGACGATGCGCCGGCGCTGGCGCTGCGCGGCATCGCGATGGCCCGGCTCGGCGATTTCACCCGCGCCAAGGAGCTGTTGCGGCGCGCGGGCCGCGCCTTCGGTCCGCGTGAAGCCATCGCGCGGGCGCGCTGCGTGGTGGCTGAAGCGGAGATCGCGCTGGTGTCGCGCGACCTTTCGTTTCCGAGCAAGAGCCTTGCTGCGGCGCGCGCGACGCTCGCGGCGCGTGGCGACGCGCTCAACGCCGCGCATGCCGGCTATCTCGAGATCCGCCGGCTGCTGCTGATCGGGAGCCTTGATGCGGCCGAACGCATGCTTGAAGACCTCGACCCGGCACCCTTCCCGCCGGCGCTGCGGGTCGGACATGAACTGGTCGTCGCCGGGATCGCGATGCGGCGGCTGCGGACGAAGCCGGCGCGCGAGGCCCTTGCACGGGCAAGGGATGCCGCGCGCCGCGCCGGCATCGCCGAGCTTGCGGCCGAGGTCGAAAGCACCGCGAACCTGCTCGCCACGCCGGTCGCGCGCCTGATCGCGCGCGGCCATGAGCGCCCGCTGCTGCTCGCGGAGGTCGAGGCCCTGATGGGATCGAAGGCGCTCGTCGTCGATGCCTGCCGCTACGTCGTGCGTGCTTCCTGGACCACGGTCCCGCTGACGCGGCGGCCGGTGCTGTTCGCGCTCGCCCGTGCGCTCGGCGAAGCGTGGCCGCAGGACGTGTCGCGCGGCACGCTGATCGCACGCGCGTTTCGCGGCAAGCATGCCGATGAATCGCACCGTGCGCGGCTGCGGGTCGAGATCGGACGACTGCGGCGGGCCTTGCTGCCGCTCGCCGATCTCAGCGCGACGCCTGACGGCTTCGTGCTGGAGCCGCATGGCCGCCGCGAGGTCACCGTGCTGGCGCTGCCGGTCGAGGAGGAGCACGCGGCGGTGCTGGCGTTCCTCGCCGACGGCGAGGCCTGGTCGAGCTCGGCGCTGTCGGTGGCGCTGGGCGCGAGCCAGCGCACCGTGCAGCGCGCGCTCGACGCCCTGGCCGCCACGGGCAAGGTGCAGTCGGTCGGCCGCGCCCGCGCAAGGCGCTGGATGACGCCCCCGGTGCCGGGATTCACGACGACGTTGTTACTCCCTGCCCCGCTGCCGAACGGCTAGAATCAGGCCGCAATCACAGGAGCGCCGCATGAAGAAGTCCGAGGCCGAGATCATCCGGGAATATGCCTTCGAAGGCGTCGAGAGCGTGGGCGGCGTCAGCTTCGACGGCGAGCAGGTCTGGTTCGCGGCCGGCGGCCGGTTGGTCGCCTTCGATCCCGACAGCGGCAATACCACCCGCACCCTCGACATCGCGGCCCATGCCGGCACCGCCTTCGACGGCAAGCACCTCTATCAGATCGCCGAGGACCGTATCCTGAAGATCGAGCCGAACAGCGGACGCGTGGTGTCGACGATCCCCTCACCCGGCGGCGGCCGCGACTCCGGTCTTGCCTGGGCGGAAGGCTCGCTGTGGGTCGGCCAGTATCGCGATCGTACCATCGTTCAGGTCGATCCGGACACCGGCAAGGTCTTGCGCACCATCGAAAGCAACCGGTTCGTCACCGGCGTCTCCTGGGTCGATGGCGAACTCTGGCACGGCACCTGGGAAGAGGATCAGAGCGACGTCCGGCGCATCGATCCGCAAACCGGCGAGGTGATGGAACGGCTCGAGATGCCGCAAGGCGTGTTCGTCTCCGGGCTTGAGTCCGACGGCAAGGACCGGTTCTTTTGCGGCAGCGGCTCGACCAACAACAAGGTGCGCGCCATCCGGCGGCCGAAGCGCAGCCGCGCGTGAAGCAAATGACTTCACGCGCGCACCGGACTTACGCCGGCGCGGGCACCGCCGCTGGCCGCGCCGCCGGAATCGGCCGGAAGGTCATCATGATCAGGAACGCGCCGAGGCCGACGGCCCAGGAGCCGACATAGAGCCACGTATAGCTCGCAAAGGTGTCGTAGATCAGGCCGCCGGCCAAGGGACCGGTCGCCATGCCGAGGCTGCCGGCCATCGCGGTGCCGCCGATCACGGTGCCCATCATCCGCAGCGGGAAATTCTCGCGGATCAGCACGGAGTACAGCGGCATGGTGCCGGCATAGATGAAGCCGAAGATTGCCGCGACCGCGTAGAATGCGGCCAGCTCGCGCACGAAGACATAGCCGAGCGCGCCGAACGCCTGCGCCAGCAGCCCCAGCACCAGCACGCGCTTGGCGCCGAAACGGTCGCCGAGCAGGCCGAAGGCGATGCGGCCACCCATCCCGGCGAGCCCCTCCACGCTGTAGATCGTCACCGCGGCGACCATCGGGATGCCGCAGGTGACCGCGTAGCTCACCGTGTGGATGATCGGCCCCGAATGGGTGGCGCAGCAGAAGAAATTGGTCGCGATCAGGATGATGAATTGCGGCGAGCGCAGCGCCTGCGCCAGCGACATCGACGGCTCGCCATTCGTGCTCGCCGCTTCAGCGTGGCCGCCTTGCAGCGCCGGCGGGCGTCGGACCAGGAGCGAGACCGGGATCATGATCGCGCCGACCACGCCTGAGACGATCAGCATCGACGTCCGCCAGTCGTGGTTGGAGATCAGCCAGGCCGCGAGCGGCGACATCGTCATCGGCGCCATGCCCATGCCGGCCGACACCAGCGAGACGGCAAGACTGCGATGGGTGTCGAACCAGCCGGTGACGCAGGCCATCATCGGGGCGAAGATCGCGGCCGTTGCCGCGCCGACCAGCGCGCCGAAGAGAAACTGAAATGCCAGCAGCGACGGTGCCTGGCTTGCCAGCGCGAGGCTTGCCGCCAGCACGACCGATCCGGTCAGCACCACCGGAAGCGGCCCGAAACGGTCAGACAGCGTGCCCCAGATCATGCTGGTGAAGGCCATTGCGAGGAAGCCGATCGTCATTGCGCTGGAGATGCCGGTCACCGACCAGCCGGTCTCCCGCGCCATCGGCTGCAGGAACACCGGCAGCGAAAACATGCCGCCGATCGCGACGCAGCCAAGCAGGCCGCCGGCCGCGACGATCACCCAGCGATAGGCTGAATTGGTCATTCCGGAACTCCCATGCAGTGCGTTCTGTCTGGAAGACGAACGGACCTGGGTGAAACCGACAGCAGACGATCGCCCTGGCTCACTTTTTTGCGAGCGTGGCGGGCCACTATCGCGATACCCGGGCTACCGTCAGCGACCAGCCAAACTGCATCCGGGCTGCGGGCGCGATCACGCCGAGTGGCCGAACCTGCGTGATGCCATGTGCGGCTTCCCTTTGAGCAGGATGCAACCATGCTTGATCGAGTCTATCGGCGCGGCGCTGAAGAATTCGTCAAGCACACCCCGCTTGCGTCACCTTGCATCGAGATCGGCGCCGCCGCCACTTGACATTCAGAGGTTGCAGGCGTATTTCGGCGGCCCTCGCGAGCGCTACGTTGGCGAACCTATGCGAGCGAAGCGATGCAACCGATACCGCAGCAAGGATACGAACGGATCCGCCGACTGTCAGCCAGTCTACGGCCGATCGTCTGCGCATGCCCGGTTCATGGGAGCGGTCTCGCTTAGGCGCGATCGACAATCCGTACTTCACGGACCCTCCCGAGCCAGCCGCTTCGGAGGGTTTTTTGTTGCCCACGCGCGGCTTGGTCCGAACACCAAAAGCGACAAATCCCGAATGGCCGTGCGGAGTGCGCGCGGCTGATCCGGATTCAGCAGGAGCCAACACAATGCGACGACCTGATCCCTACCAGGAGCGCGCCCGCGAACTCTGCCTCGCCGCGGGCATCGATCCGGATTCCCGCGTCGGCGAAGGCCGTGGCCAGCCGGCCTGGTGTCTGTATCGCGATGCCGCTCGCAAGGAGAAGCTTGCGCGCGAAGCCGATGCGGCCTCGGCGGAGATTGCGATGCTGCGCCCGCAAGAGGAGCGCTTCAAGAACGCGCCGCTGAAGGTGTTCGGCGAGCATGATCCGGCGACCATCAAGCAGATGCGTAACTGCATGGCGGTCGGCAACGTCGTGTCCGGCGTGATCTGCGCGGATGGCCATCTCGGCTACGCCCAGCCCGTCGGCGGCGTGATCGCCTACGAGAAGCAGATCAGCATCTCCGGCGTCGGCTTCGACATCGGCTGCGGCAACATGGCCGCGCGGCTCGATGTGCGCTTCGACGACATCCGCGCGACTGTCCCGACCATCATCCGCGACGTTGCCAAGGTGATCTCGTTTGGCATCGGCCGGAAGAACGTCGAGAAGGTCGAGCACGCGCTGTTCGACGATGGCGACGCCTGGCGCGAAAGCGACATGGAGGCTTACCGGCAGAAGGCGATCGGCCAGCTCGGCACCGTCGGCTCCGGCAACCACTATGTCGACCTGATGCGCGACGAGGCCGGCTTCGTCTGGATCGGCGTTCACTTCGGAAGCCGCGGGCTCGGGCACACCAGCGCGACCCGCTACCTCAAGGCCGCCGGCGGCAAGGACGGAATGAACGTTCCGCCTGCCATCGTCGACGAGGATTCCGAACTCGGGCGCCGCTACATCGCCGCGATGCAGCTCGCCGGGCGCTATTCCTATGCGGGCCGCGAGTGGGTCGTGGACCGTGTCCGCCAGATCATCGGCGGCAAGGTCACCGATTCCGTGCACAACCACCACAACTATGCCTGGCGAGAAACGCATGATGGCAGGGATTTGTGGGTGGTGCGCAAGGGCGCGACGCCGGCGTTCCCCGGCCAGCGGGGATTTGTCGGCGGGTCGATGGGCGATGATGCCGTCATTCTCGAGGGCGTCGATAGTCCGGAGGCGAAGGCCTCGCTCTACTCGACGGTGCACGGCGCCGGCCGGCGGTTCGGCCGCAACGAAGCCAAGCGCCGCTTCACGCGCGAGGAGATGGACTGCTGGCTCAACGAGCGCGGCGTCACGCTGGTTGGCGCCGATCTCGATGAAAGCCCGATGGCCTATCGGCGCCTGCCGGAGGTGCTTGCCCGGCATGCCGGAACGGTGAAGGTGCTGCACACGCTGCGGCCGTTTGCCGTGGCCATGGCGGGCGAAGGCGAGTTCGATCCGTTCAAGGATTAAGGCGAGGCGTACGCGCCTCGCTCGGGTGCGGTGGCGAAATGGGAACGCTGCGGTCTGCAAAACCGCGATGAGCCGGTTCGATTCCGGCCCGCACCTCCAGCAATGTTGCCTGCGCTCGCCGCGAACGCTAACCTGATCGCGCCCGTCGAGCGATCTCCGGGCAATCCCCCAGACATGCGAGTGCCGTCAGACGTTCCGCGACCGCGGGACGCCACTCTGCTTTCTCCGTTACAAGGAAAGGACCCCCTCTTGAACAGTCGCTTCGTCCTGATCTCCGGCTGCTCCGGCGGCGGAAAATCGACCCTGCTGGCGGAACTGCGTGGCCGCGGCCATCCGGTCGTCGAGGAGCCCGGCCGCCGCATCATCGCGGAGGAGCTTGTGTCGGGCGGCAACGCCCTGCCCTGGGTCGATACCGCGGCCTTCCTGCGCCGCGCCATTGACGTCGCGCTGAAGGATATGGCGATCGCCGAGGCTCAATCCGGATGGGTGTTCTTCGATCGCGGCCTCGTCGACGCGGCGTCGGCGCTGGAGGCGTTGACGGGCGCGCCGGTGCTGCGCCCGATCTGCTCCGACCATCGCTACCACGCGCGCGTGTTCGTGACACCGCCGTGGCCCGAGATCTACGTTACCGACGCGGAGCGACGGCACGGCTTCGAGGCCGCGACGGCCGAGTATCAGCGGCTGATGGAGACGCTTCCCATGCTCGGCTACGACGTCATCGACCTGCCTAGGACATCACCGCGAGAGCGCGCCGATTTGGTGCTGGCAACGCTCGGCGGCAGCGCGGCATCGATAGACTGATCAGAGCGTCAGTCCGCCGCCTCGTCGGTAGGTGGCAGGCTTGCCAGATCAGAACGACGTCCCGCCGCCGAACCTGAACTCCTGCACAATGTCGTACTTGCCTTTCGTGATCGGCACGGCGTAGTCGAAGCGCAGCGGCCCGAACGGCGACGCCCAGATCAGACCGACACCGACAGAGGTTCTCACGACGTTCTGATCGTCGTATTGCAAGCCGCAGGTCGGGCACGCCGGCGTGTTGACCTCGCCGGTCGCGGTCCACGAGGTCGGCCCTTCGTAGCCCCAGAGCGAACCGGCATCGGCATAAACCGCGCCCTTCAGCCCAACCTCCGAGGGCAGGAACCAGAACGGCATCTGCAGCTCCATCGACGCACCCCAATATTTGGTGCCGCCGAGCGCATCGCCGACCGCCCCGAAGCTCGCATAAGTGATGTCACGCGGCCCGATGCCGTTGGTGGCAAAGCCGCGCACCAGGTTCGGCCCCATCTGGAAATGATCCAGCATGCGCAGATCGTTGTCGCCGACCTTGGTGAGCACGCCGCCCTGCAGATGGATCAGGCCGATGAGGTCGGACACCAGCGGCGTGTAGTATTTCGCATCGACCGCACTCTTCAGATACGTCACGTCGCCGCCGACGCCGGCAAAATCCTGCTTGAAGTCGATCAGCAGGCCGTCGGTCGGGTTCTTGGTGTTGTCGAGCGTGTTGTAGGTCAGCGTATAGCCGATTTGCGAGGTCCAGGTCGCGCCCGCAGCCAGCTCCTTGCGCACCGGCAAGGTTGATTCGCCGTCGCCGTAGCAACCATATCCATAGAGTCCTGATGAGACCGAGTTGGTCGGATCGACGCCGCCGAGCACATCCTTGATGTAAGCGGGCGTCGGATTGAACGCGAGCGAGGCGTTGGAGGCATTGTTGTTGCAGTTGTTATAGGCGCTATCGAGCGAGATTTCCTGCTGATAGAGCGAATAGCGCAGCTGGAGCGTCAGGTCCTCGCGCAAGGCGAGACCCAGCCGCGGCGAGAACCCGATCGTCTTCACGCCGTAGGTCGTGTAGTCGGTCGGCAGCTGCTCCTTGTAATACGCATCGAGCCCGAGCGCGACGCGGTAGTCGAGCAGATACGGCTCGACAAAGGAGAGCGACAGGCCGCGCGAATACTGGCCATAGCTGACCGTCGCTTTCGCGAACAGGCCGCGGCCGAGCAAATTGCGTTCGGAGACGCTGACCTCGGCGAGCGCGCCGTCGGTCGTCGAGTAACCGCCCGAGACCGAGAAGTCGCCGGTCGACTTCTCCTCCAGATCGACGATCAGGATCACCCGATCGCTCGATGAGCCGGGCTCGGTGGTGATCTTGACCGTCTTGAAGTAGTCCAGATTCTTCAGCCGCCGCTCGGCACGATCGACCAGCGCACGGTTATACGCATCGCCCTCGGAGAGATCGAACTCGCGCCGAATCACGTAATCGCGCGTTCGGCCGTTGCCGCGAATGTCGATCCGCTCGATATAGGTGCGCGGCCCCTCCTCCACGCGGAACATGATTCCCACCGTGTGGGCCTCGAAGTTCCGGTCGCCGTCCGGACGGACCACCGCGAAGGCGTAGCCGCGGCGCGACGCTTCGATCTGCATTTCCTCGACCGACTTCTCGATCGCCTCGACATTGTAGAGCGAACCTTCGCTGACCCGCGAAAGCGAACGCAGGATGCTCGGATCGAAGCCCGCAACAGTCGAGCGGAAGCTCACCGTCGCAACGCGGTACTGCTGCCCCTCCTCGATCTTGAAGGTGACCTGAAAACCCTTGCTCTCGCGGTCATACTCGGCGAGCGCGGCCACCACCTGCACGTCCGCATAGCCATGCTTCAGGTAGAAGCGGCGGATCAGGTCGCGGTCGGCCTCGACGCGGTCGGGGTCATAGATGTTGGCGCTGCCGAGAAAGCTCAGAAAGTTCGTCTCATGGGTCTTGATCACATCCTTCAGGCGCGCGGCCGTGAAGGCGTTGTTGCCCATGAACTCGATGGTCTTGATACCGGTCTTGGCGCCCTCGTCGACAGTGAAGACGAGGTCGACGCGGTTGTTCGAGCGTTCGATGATCTCAGGCGTGACGCGCACGTCGTAGCGGCCCGAGTGGCGGTAGATCTCGGCGATCCGCAGCGCATCCGACTGCACCATTGGTCGCGACAGCGTGCCTCGCGGCTTGGATTGCACCTCGGCCGAGAGCTGCTCGTCCTTGACCTTCTTGTTGCCTTCGAACACGACACGGTCGATCACCGGGTTCTCGACGACCGAGACGACGATCCGTCCGCCGGTGTGATTGATCTTGACGTCCTGGAACAACCCGGTCCCGACCAGCTCCTTGAGTCCATCGTCAATCGCAGCCTGATCGAGATGGCCGCCCGGCCCCGGCCTGAAATAGGAGCGGATGGTCTCCGCCTCGACCCGCCGATTGCCTTCGATCGCGATCGCATCGACCGATTGGGCCGCCACCGGTGCCAACAACAGCCAAGTCACCGAAGTCGCCGGGATCGAAAGGCCCGAGAGCACAATCGCCGCGACAAAGCTCCGCCACATCTTCATTCCACACCTCGCGAACAAGCCACCCGTTGTGACGGGATCGTGATGGCTGCGGTGTGGCTGCTGGATTGCGGGATTATTTCCAGTGATTGGGGACTGTGAGCGCTGTACGACGCAGCCCCGGTCCCGGTTTTGTTTCCGGCCGCGAGCGCCGCTTACAGTTCAGAAACACTATGCTTACGAAAAGGCGCAATGCCGCCCACAAGCGATGCGCATGCTGGTCGATTGGTGGCTAAGCCAGCGCGCTGCAATGCGCGCAAATGCCCTGATGACGAGGTCTAGTCGCAAACCATGCTCGCACATACGCCAAAGATCCTGGTCGTCGAGGACGATCTGCCGACCAGAGACTTGATTGCCCGCTACCTGCGCGACCAATCGTGCCTGGTGGCCACCGCCTCGAACGGCAAGGAAATGGATCGTTACCTTGCCGGACACTCCCTCGATCTCGTCGTGCTCGACCTGATGCTGCCGGGAGAGGACGGGCTCACGCTGTGCCGGCGCCTTCGCAGCGACTCGACGATTCCAATCATCATGCTCACGGCGAAGGGCGAGGACCTCGACCGGATCCTCGGGCTCGAGATGGGGGCGGACGACTATCTCGCCAAACCCTTCAATCCGCGCGAGTTGCTGGCGCGGATCAACGCGGTGCTGCGCCGCCAGGCCCAGGCCGGTCTTGCCGGGCGCTCCGGCCAGAGCGCCGCGCGCCTGCGCTTCCAGGATTGGACCATCGATCTTCGCCTGCGCGAACTGCGCGATCCCGACGGCGCCCAGGTCCCGCTGACCAGCGCGGAGTTCGACCTGCTGCAGGCCTTCTGCGAGCGGCCCGGCCGGATCCTGACGCGGGATGGCCTCTTGACCATGACGCGCAGCCGGCCGGCCAGCCCATTCGGGCGCAGCATCGACGTGCTCGTCAGCCGGCTTCGCCGCAAGCTCGATATCGGCGAAGGACCGTCGGTGATCAGGACGGTGCGCACCGGCGGCTACATCTTCACGCCGCATGTGGAGGATGCATGAGCTGGACCCGCAGGATTGTCGCGCTCTTCAGCTTCCGGCGGATCAGCGGCCAGATCGCCGCGCTGGTCCTGTTTTCGCTGGTGTTGATCCACGCGCTGATCGGGCTTTATTTCACCAGCCAGAAACCGAGATCGTTTGCGGACAGGCCGATCCATCAGTTCCAGCTGGTTGCCCGGCTTCTCGCCGAGACCCCTACTGCCGAGCGCGCAATGCTGCTGCAGGCGGCCGATCGGGCGTTTCCCCGGCTGCATTTCACACTGCGCGACGCAGGTCCAGGCGCGTCTGACGATACGTCGTCCGGAGTATCAGGCGTCGACGATGTCGATGAGCTCGCGTCGAAGACCACGCCGGCGGCGGTGCGGTTGCCGGACGGGGCCCTGTTCGAAGCGACGATCGGCCCGACGAAAATGCCGCCCTTCTTCGGCGTGTTCTGGGTCAGCACATTCCTGTTCCTGTTCGTGAGCGTCACGCTACTCGGCGTGTGGGCCGGTCGCGCGCTCAGTGCTCCGCTCTCGGCATTTGCCCGCGCCGCCGAGAATTTCAGCATCAGCCAGGCGGCCGCTCCGCTTGCGGAGACCGGCCCGGAGGAGATCCGCGCCGCCGCGGTCGCACTCAATCGGATGCGCGAACGCATCACCACGCTGATGAATGACCGCACGCGCATGCTCGCCGCCATCAGTCACGATTTGCGAACGCCGATCACCCGGCTGCGGCTCAGATCCGAATATATCGAGAACGACGCCCAGCGTGCTGAGACCCTGCACGACCTCGACCAGATGCAGGCCATGCTGGAATCGGTGCTGTCATTCCTGAGCGGCGGCAGCGCGGCGAAACCGACCCTTGTGAACGTAGCCGCCCTGCTGCAGACGATCAGCGAGCAGTTCTCCGATTGCGGCCATGTCGTGCGCTACCACGGTCCGCTCAGGGCTTCGCTGCTGATCCGCCCCAGCGATATCAGCCGGACCGTGACGAACCTGGTGGAGAATGCGCTGCGGTTCGGCAGCGAGGTCGATATCCGGCTGACCGCATCCGCCGATCACGCCACCATCGACGTATCGGACGACGGCCCGGGGATTCCGGAGCACCGCCGGGCCGAGATGTTGAAGCCCTTCGTCCGCGGCGACGAGGCCCGCACCATGGACGAGAAGAGCGGCTTCGGGCTCGGCCTTTCGATCGCTCATGCCATGGTATGCGGCCACGGCGGCGAGCTGTCGTTGCACGACAACGCACCGCACGGCCTGCTTGTCCGGATCAGATTGCCAGGCGCCGTGCATCTTGGATCGGATCGGAGCACGGCAAGCCAGGCCCACGCCGCGCTTCCGGAGCTCGTGTCCGGCTAGCCCCTCAGAATCGCTTGCCCCTGCCGCCGGGCTTCTTCTCCTCCGTCGTCGACCCCTTGAGCTCCTCCGGCGTGACGCGGCAGTCGCCGTTCTTGTCGTTCTGCAGGATGAACTCGTTCGGCTTCTCGACGAACTCGCGGCGGGTAATCTTGCCATCCTGGTTCTCGTCGAAATAGCCGAAATCCGCATCGGCGAGCGCGCTGCCGGCGCGACGAACGCCCTCGAACTCCGCAGGCGCGAGTTGTCCGTCGTGATTGCGGTCGGCGCGATCGAACAGCCGCCCGAGATAGGCTTTCCACTCGTCGCAGGTGTAAACGCCATCATGATTGGCGTCCCATATCTCGGCCGCGACCGCCGGCGAACGATCGCCGCCCGCGCGCTGCGATGGCGGTGCTCGATCCGGTGAAGCCGGTTGCGCCAGAGCGATCGGCACTGTCGTCCAAAGCAAACTCGCCGTCGCGATCATCCCGCAGACGGATGGCAACATTCTGCGCAAGTCGAACTCTCCTCCGCGTCATCCAGAAGCGGAGCGGAGTTGCCGGTTGCGCCGTGGCGAAAATGCGGAACGACGCGGCGCGGATATAGCCCGTTACAATTTGGTCCGGCGGCACGTCGTGGAGTACCGGCGCGTCGCTGCCGCAGCATCAGCCCTTCTTCGAATCGCCGCGCGTGTGGTGCAGCAGATTGTCGCGCAGCCTAACCACGCTCTTCTGCACGATGGGAAATTCGTCGCCGAGCCCGGTGGCGTCGACCAGCGACGCGTTGATCTCCCTGTCGAGCAGGCGCCGGCCCGCCGCCGTCAGGCTCACGCGCACCTGCCGCTCATCGGCGGGATCGCGGACGCGGCTGATGTAGCCGCTCTGCTCCAGCTTCTTGAGGATCGGCGTCAGCGTGTTGGATTCCAGGAACAGCTTTTCGCCGAGCGCGCTCACGGTCTGCTCGTCGGCCTCCGACAGCGCCACCAGGGCAATGTACTGGGTATAGGTCAGGCCGACCGCGTCGAGGATCGGCTTGTAGGCGCGGCCAAAGGCCAGATTGGCCGAATAGACCGCAAAGCACAGAAAATTCGAGAGTTTTCGGCCCTTGGTCTCGGCCTTGGCGGTGCGGGTCACGGGCGTCTCCGGAGTTTGTGAAGTCTCGGCCAATATAAATCGTATCCGATTAAATCGGAAGTGCTTGACATGGTCAAATGCGAGGTCTATTTCAACGCGCATCCGATTAGATCGGATACGATCTATCTTCAACCAAAGGAGCTCGCCATGACCGCCAATGCCAAGGTTCTCGTTACCGGAAAGACCCACGTCACCGCCGGCCCGAACGGCGCCGCCCGCTCGCGCGACGGCTTCCTCGACGTCAAGCTGCCGCAGCCGCACCCGGCCGCCGAAAACCTGTTCGCCGCCGCCTGGTCGGCCTGCTACATCGGCGCGATCCAGCTCGCCGCCGGACAGCGCAAGGTCAAGCTGGCGAGCGAGCCCGAGGTCGACGCAGAGATCGATCTGAACCAGGCCGGTAGCGCCTTCTTCCTGAGCGCGCGCCTCAACGTCCACGTTCCCGGCGTCGAGCGTGAGGTTGCGCAGGAGCTGATCGAAGCCGCGCACGGCATCTGCCCCTACTCCAAGGCGGTCCACGGCAACATCGACGTCACCACCACCCTCGTTTGAGACGATCGCATGACGACCTCCGACGCGGACCGGCCGCCTGCCGGTCCGCGGTCGGACAGGCCCAGAAGACAACCCCGGAGTTCAAGATGACCAGCAAGCTGATGACGGCGACGCGCCTGCTCGCAAGAGCGGCCCTGATCGCCGGAAGTTTCCTGACGATACCGCCGGCCCAGGCGCAGCAGCCGGCCGGGTTCACGCGAACCGATTTGCAGCGCCACGACCTGAGCGCACCCGGACGCGAAGCCGTCCAGGTGCGTGTCGACATCGCGCCCGGCAAGGCATTCGACCGGCATACGCATCCCGGCGAAGAGGTTATCTACGTGCTCGCCGGGACCCTCGAATACGATGTCGACGGCCGACCGCCGGCAACGCTGAAGGCTGGCGACGTGCTGTTCATCCCCGCAGGCACGATCCATGCGGCAAGGAACGTCGGCAGCGTCACTGCCAGCGAGCTTGCGACCTATATCGTCGAGAAGGACAAGCCGCTGCTGACCCTCGTGAAGTGACCGATGCGCCTGCCCGCCCCTGTCGCGCGGGCCGAGCGCGGCGACATCAGGTTCACTTGGTGCCCTGAACTTCGGCCTGCCGCACCGGCCGAGCGTTGAAGATCAGGAAGCTGATCGCGGCCATGATCCACACGCCGATGCCGCCATAGAGCATCACCCAGCCGAAGCCGCTCGCCAGCGCCTGATGCACGACAGGGCCGGTCAGCTCCGGCGCGGATGCGGCATCACCGGACGCGATCCGCTCCGCGATGCTGCGGAGCTGCGCGCCCTCCAGCGCCGGCAGCACGGCCTTCAGATGCGCCAGCACGCCGCTCGCCAGGATGAAACCCATCAGGGCGATGTTGACCGAAAGCGAGACCATCCGCGCGCTCATGTCGATGCCGGAGGCCATGCCGGCGCGGTCGCTCGAGACCGAGCCCGTCGTCGTGTTGGTGACCGGCGTGTTGGTGATGCCGAGGCCAATTCCGGCGATCAGGCAGCCCGGCAGCATCGTCAGCCAGTCGGGCTGTGCGGTGGCGCTGCCGAACTTCATCAGCATGAATCCGATGCCGATGGTGAACAGACCGGCCGGAATGATCAGGCCCGGCTGGTAGCGCAGCGACAGACGCTCGGCGAAGGGCGGCATCACCAGCGTCGGCAGCGTGTAAGCGAGCAGCGCGAGCCCGGCGGACACGCTGTCATAGCCAAGGCCGGCGTGAAACCAGATCGGCAGATAGATCATGAAAGGCCAGTAGCTGAGGTTCATCGCGGCCGAGCCGACGATCGAGCCGGAGAATGCCGGGATCCGAAACACCGAGAAGTCGAACATCGGCCGCCGGCTGATTCTCTCGGCAACGAGGAATGCGATGAAGCTCACCGCGGAGACGCCGAGGATCGCAAGCCCCTTCGGGCTGACGAAGCCGAGATCCGGCCCCTGCGTGATGTAGAAGGCGAGGCAGAACACCGCGAGCGACATCGTCACGATGCCGGCGACGTCGAGGCTGCTTGCTTTCGGATCCTTCGATTCATGCACGCCGCCGATCGTGAGCACGAACGCGACGGCTGCGAACAGCACGTGGACAAGGAATACCCATTCCCAGCTCAGCAGCGCGACCACGGCACCGCCGATGATCGGCCCGAAGCCGAGACCGATGCCGAAGATCACGCCCCACCAGCCCCAGGCGACGGCGCGCACCCGGCCGCCCTGGAATTCGTGCGACAGCACGGCGATCTGGCAGATCAACAGCGCGCCGCCGCTCAGCCCCTGCAGCAACCGGGCGATAATCAACATTTCGACGCTCTGGGCGACGCCGCAGATCAGCGAGGTGATGCCGAACGCCGCGATCGCGACCAGGAAGATGCGCTTGCGCCCGTAGCGGTCCGCCACCGTCCCGATCGCCATCAGCACCGTGGTCACCGCGATCGTGTAGGCGTTCATGATCCATTGCAGCGCCTTGAAGTCGGCATGCAGCACCCGCTCCAGCGTCGGCAGGATCGCCGGAATGCTGGATATCTCCAATCCAAACATCAGGCAGGCAAGACATACGGCGGACAACACGACGGCGCCGCGGCGGCTCAGTTCAGTGGACATGATCAGGCCTTTTGTTGTGGCAAGCCAACGGAATACCGCACGCTCTTGCCAGGGTGCTGGCAGCAGCGTCGGTCGATCGACTCACGATGTATTGAGACAGCAGCGGCAGGAATCGGGTGGCCGCGGCGCTTCACAACGCAAAGCTAGTCACGGCTTGAACATTGGTGAATTGGATGACTAGATATTTCAGAGACAACAATTCCGGATGACTGACATGACCACACTCGATGTCGATGCCGTGAAGGCGTTCGTGACGATTGCCGAGTTGCAGAGCTTCACCCGTGCAGCCGCCGCGCTCGGCACCACGCAAGGCGCGATCAGCGTGAAGTTGAAACGGCTTGAGGACCGGGTCGGCCAAAAACTGGTCGAGCGAACGCCGCGGCTGGTGCGCCTGTCGGCACAGGGCGCCGTGTTTCTCGAATCAGCTCGCGCGTTCCTTGCCGCGCACGACCGCGCGGTCGCCGGATTGTCGTCAGCGCGACGCCGTTTCTCGTTGGGAATCGCAACCCATGTCGGGGCCCCCGAGCTTCCCACCTTGCTGGCGCGGCTGAATGCGCATGACCCGGCACTGACGATCGAGGTGCGGCTCGACGATGCCCGCGACCTGCTCAGTTCCTTCGATCGCGGAGCCATTGATGCCGTTATCGTGTTTCGGGAGGACGACCGGCGCGACGGCGACGTTCTGGGACCGGACCATTTCGGCTGGTTCGCCACGCCGGATTTCATCCATCGCGCCGGAGAGCCGTTTCGATTGGCAGCCTCATCACCGTCGTGCGGCATCCTCAACACTGCCACGCATGCGCTCGACGCGGCGGGACTTGCGTGGACAGAGACCTTCCTTGGTTGCGGCGCCTTCGCCGTCGCCGAGGCGGTCTCGGCCGGCCTCGCCATCTCGGTATTCTCATGCCGCGTTGCCCCGCCCGGCACAATCGAGGTGAGCAGGAAATTCGGACTCCCCGCGCTGCCGCCGTCCGAAATCATGCTGCTATCGACCTTGTCGGACTCGAGATCACGTGCGGCGCTGAAAACGCTGGCAAGCGCCTTTCGCGAGCATCATCGTCCGCCGGTGAGCACAGGCAGCGCAGCTAGCGGCACGCGAGCGGTCACCGCGGCACTCGGGTCCTGACCGAGACCGCACGATCATGACTGTCGGCTATCGCCCCGCGCGGCCGGCTCGCCTTCCCTCGAACAGCGCCCGCTCCGATGCGAGCGCCTTGGCCAGGTAATCGAGCGTGGCGCGGATGCGCGCCGTACGCTTGAGATCGTCATGCGTCAGTAGCCACAGCGCCGAGCGCGGCTCGGCGAGCGCTTTCGGGGTCAGGCGGCGCAGCGCGGGCGCGAGATCGCCGACGTAGCAGGGAAGCAACGCCAGCCCTAGTCCCGCGGCCGCGGCGTCGCGCAGCGCCGGAAGCGCGTCGACGCGGCAGGCGAAGCGCGCCGAGCGCAGGTTCTCGCGCATCCAGCCGGCGATGACGGTTGCCGCCAGCACATCGTCGAGCCCGACCCAGTCATGTGCCGACAGATCCTTGTCGTCATGCCGGGCGAGATAGGTCCGCGATCCGTAGACCGCGTGGGCGATATCGGCGACGCGCCGCCCGACCAGCAGTTCGGACGGCGCCGGCGTCGGCCGGATCGCGATCTCGGCCTCGCGGCGCGTCAGGTTCGCCAGCGCATTCGAGATGATGATCTCCGGCTGGATCTCCGGATGCGCGGCGCGCATCGCGGGCAGATGCCGCATCAGCACTGCGCCGAGCGTATCGGTCGTCGTGATCCGGACCGGGCCTGACGGCCTGAGGTCCTGTCCCGCCAGCTTGCGCTCGAGCGCGAGCACTTCATCCTCGAGCCGGGCCGCCGACGCCGCCGCCGTCTCGCCGGCCGGAGTCGGCGCGTAACCATCGCGGGAGCGCTCGAACAGGCGCGTGCCGATCGCTGCTTCGATCGTGCCGAGGCGGCGGAACACCGTCGAATGCGTCACGCCCAGCCTGCGCGCCGCCCCGGACAGGCTGCCTTCGCGCGCGACGGCGAGAACGAGGCGAAGATCATTCCAGTCGAGCGGGCTGTTCATTTTTGCAAACTCGATTAGCAGAGTTCGCGAATATCTTATCACAAACAGACAGGCCATCTTCCCGAAAAGTTTGACCGACGGGCGCACCTCGTGCGCCGCGCCGGCAACGCAGAGGAGCTGGCGGGTGACAAGCGAGACCACCGAGACGTTGCAATTGCACGGCACGCGGCCGGCAACGGTCGACCCGCGGCGATGGCTGGCGCTGCCCGTGCTGCTCACCGGCGCCTTCCTGCCGATCCTCGACTTCAACGTCGTCAACCTTGCGCTACCGGCCATTCGCGACAATCTCGGCGCTACGGCGAGCGAGGTGCAGTTCGTGATCTCGGCCTATGCCGCGACCTACGCGGTCTTCCTGATCACGGGCGGGCGGCTCGGCGACCTGCTTGGCCGCAGGCGCATGTTCCTGACCGGCGTCGCCGGCTTCACGATCGCGTCGGTGCTGTGCGGCGTTGCGTGGTCGCCGGACGTGCTCGTCGCCGGGCGGATCCTGCAAGGCCTCACCGCCACCGTGATGGCGCCGCAGGTGCTGGCCTCGATCCGCGTGCTGTTTCCAGCGGCCGAACAGGGCCGCGCGCTCGGCTTCTACGGCGCGACGTTCGGCCTTGCCAACATCTGCGGCCAGGTACTTGGCGGCGTCCTGGTCTCGGCGCATCCGTTCGGGCTGGCCTGGCAGGCGATCTTCCTCATCAACGTGCCGATCGGCCTCATCGCGTTCATCGGCGGACTGCTGTTCCTGACCGACTCGCGTGCCGAGCACGCCCAACGGCTCGACATCGGCGGTGTCATCCTGCTGTCGCTCACGCTCGGCTTCCTGGTCTATCCGCTGATCGAGGGCCGGGAATCCGGCTGGCCGGCCTGGATCGTCGCGATGCTGCTGGCCTCTCCGCTGATGCTCGCTGCCTTCGTCCGCTTCGAGGCGCGCCTCGCAGCCCGCGGCGGCGACCCGCTGGTCGCGCTGCATCTGCTGCGCAACAGCGATTTCGTCATCGGGCTGGTGATGGCGCTCGCCTTCTACATGCTGTCGTCGTTCTACCTGACCTTTGCGGTCTACCTGCAAAGCGGGCTGCATTTTTCACCGCTGGCGGCCGGCCTCGCCACCCTGCCCTTTGCCACCGGCTTCTTCGTGAGTTCGCTGGTGTCGTCGCTGGTGATGCAATGGCTCGGCGCACGCACGCTGACGCTGGGCTTCGCGCTCCAGGTCATCGGCTTCGGTGTCGTGATGCTGTCGGTCAGTGGCGCGCTGCCCCAAAGCGTTGAATTCGGCCTGATCTGCGGCGGGCTCGGCTTCGGCACCGTGATGCCGTCGGTCATCAAGGCCGTGATCGGCAGCATCGATCCGCGTCACGCCGGGCTGGCATCGGGGATGATGATCTCGACCTTCCAGATCGGCGCCGCACTCGGCGTCGCTGTGATCGGCGGCGTCTTCTACAGCCTGCTCGGGCCGCATCCGCAGGCCGACGATTACGCCCACGCCTTCACGGTCGCGCTCGGCTGCAATGTCGCGCTGCTGGCGCTCGGCGGCTGGCTATCGCTGTGGCTGCCGCGCGAGCCTTCGGCTTGAAGTGAGACGAGGACAATTCCATGAACGCCCCGTTATACGACGCCTCGGTTCCGGTGTTCCGGCAGATGCTCGACGCGCTTGCCAATCTGCTGCGCAAGGGCGAGGCCCACGCCCGCGAACGCGGTCTCGATCCCGACGCCATGCTCGCGACACGGCTGGCGCCCGACATGCTGACGCTGGTCGGCCAGGTGCAACGGGCCAGCGATCACGCCAAGGGCGCTGCCGGGCGGCTCGCCGGCCTCGAGCCACCGCCCTTTGCCGACGACGAACGGACCCTCGCCGAGGCCTACGCCCGGATCTCGCGAACGCTCGACTACATCGACACGGTCCCGGTCCAGGCCTTCGATCAAGCGGCGGAACGCACCATCACCTTGCCGTTCGGCGTCCCGCCGATGCCGGCAGCGCGCTATCTGTACGGCTTCGCGCTGCCGAGCCTGTTCTTCCACATCACGACCGCCTACGCCATCCTGCGCCATCGCGGCGTGCCGCTCGGCAAGCGTGATTTTCTCGGTAACTACATCTCGCACTGAGCCCTACTTCTTCGCGACCTCACGAAGCGTGTTGTAGACCCACTCCGCCCCCTGCTTGATGGCCTCGACGCCGATCCTTTCGTCGTTGCCATGCATCCGGCTCAGGATGTCGTCGTCGAGCGGATAGGGATAGATGCCGTAGACGGGCACGTTGCGCTCGCGCCAGGCGATGGCGTCAGTACCCGCCTCGAACATCGTCGGCACCAGGACGGCGTCCTTCCAGACCCGCTTTGCGTTGCGGTCCAGCGCCGCATAGAGCTCGGTATTGATGGGGGACGCCGGGATCTTGGAGCGCATCAAGTAAGCGTCCCGCGCATCCTGCTGCGACAGCGACGTCACAATGCTGACTTCGATGCCGGGATCGCCGATCACACGCTTGATTTCCTCGATCATCTGATCCGTGGTGGTGCGCGGCAGCAGCCGCGTGTTCACGACCGCCTTGGCGTCGCCGGGGATGACGTTGGGCTTGATGCCGGCGTCGATCATGGTGATGACCATGGTGTCGCGCAGCAGCGCGTGCAGCAGCAGGCTGTCCTTGGGATTGTCGGCGACCAGTTTCTTTCCGGCTACATCGAGATCGCCCTGGTCCTTTGCGGCCAGTAGCTGCTTGATGTCGGCTGCCGTCTGCTCCGAACTGATCGGAAGCAGCGCCTTGAAATAGGCTTCGGTCGCCGGCACCAGCTTGACGGCCGGATCATGCACCGCCAGCTTGGCCAGCGCCGCGATCAGCCGGTCGTTGGCCATGGCGCCTGCCGGGAACGGCCGCGAGGAATGACCAGAGGGACCGGTCGCCTTCAAGGCGAAGGTCGCCGAGAGCTTTTCCGCCGTCGTGACATTGATCTGGCGCACCGTGCCGTCGCGCTCCTGCAGCACATAGCCGCCTTCGTTCAGCGCGAATTCCGCGTCAATCTTGTCCCAATGGCTCTTCGCCAGCCACACCGTGCTGTACTGCCCCTGCTCCTCGTCGGCCTCGGCGAGGAAGATCACGTCGCGCGACAGCGGCGTCTTCTCCTCCGCGAGCCGCATCACCGCGCTGGCGAAGACGGCGAGCCCGCCCTTGAAGTCCATCGCGCCGCGCCCGTAGACGAACCCGTCCTTCTCGACGCCGGCGAACGGCTCCACGGTCCATTTCTCGCGCTCGACCGGAACGACGTCGGCATGCGCCGCCAGCAGCACCGGTTTCCGCGAGCCGTCGCCGCGCAGCCGCGCGATGAAATGCGCGGCCTTGCCGTTCGGGGCGACGAAGATGTCCACCTCGGCGCCGAGCGGCGCGAATTGTGATTTCAGATACTCGGCGAGCGCCCGCGTATCGCCCGGACCGTTCGAGGTATCGAAGGAAATCAGCTTCTTGAGCAGCGCAACCGTCCGGTCGCCCGGCGTCTCGGCGCGCGCCAGTCCCGCTCCGGCACAGGACAGCAGCGCGGCAAGAGCCAACGCAGCGACGCGGGTCTTGGTCGACGGCACCATGTTCTTCTTCCTCCCTTATCTGGTTTTGCAACAGGATAACTTGCGCCGCGCACCGCAGCGAGTCCTTGAACTCACGAAGTTCTGGGGAACATCACCTTCAGCATCGCGGCCGCGAGCAACGTCGTCACGGCAAGGCCAGTGGAGAGATAGAGCGCGCTGGCATCGCCGTACCGGTCGATCACGATCGCATAGATCAGCGGCGCCGCCGCGGGCAGGATGAAGCTCGGAACGATGAGCCGGCCGACCAGCGTGCCATAGCTGCGATGATCGAACAGGATCAGCGGCAGCGTTCCCCTGGTGATGGTCAGAATGCCGTTGCAGGCGCCGTAGAGCAGCGCGAAGGCGATCGCCATCTCCTTCGCCGTTCCGCTGAACAGACCGGCGATGAACGACAACGGCATGATCAGGCAGGCCATCAAATTGAGCGCGAGCGGATCGAGCCGTGCACCGAACAGCACTTCGCAGAGCCGCGCGGCGGATTGCCCAATGCCCCGAAGGGTCGCGATCCATACGGCTACCGTGACGGTGAGCCCCAGCCCGGCGAGCACCGCGATCATGTGCGCGGACAAGCCTGCATTCAGGAAATTCGCGCCGGTCATGATCACAGCATAGAGCGCGCCGGCCGCCGCAAGTTGCTGACCGTCGGCAGCGCGCGGTGGCTTGAGTACCACCGTTGCGGAACCCGACACGCCGTCAAATCGCTTGTTCGGGATCAGCAGATGCAGCGGGACCGTCAACAACACAAGGCCGGCATATGCCAACACGGCGATGCGCCAGCCGAAATGCTCCGACAGCATATGGCCGAGCGGCCAGAACACGGTTGCCGCCAACCCGCCGAGCAAGGTGATCCCGGACATCGCGCGGCGCGCCTCCGGTCCGCCGATCCGGGCCAGCGCGGCGAACGCCGCATCGTACAGCGTCAGCCGCATGCCGAGGCCGAGCACGATCCAGGATGCGAAATAGGTGCTGATCTGATGCGAGACCGCCAGACCGGCGCAGCCGAGCGCGTTGACCACGGCGCCTGCGACCATGACTTCCCGGCCGCCGATTCTGTCCACCCATCTCCCCGCAAGCGGTGACGCCACACCCATCACCAGCAGCGCCGCGGCGAATCCGCCGTAGACGAAGTCGCGCCCCCAGCCGAGATCCGCTGATATCTGCTCGCCGAAGCCGCCGATCAGATAGTAGGTCGCGCCCCACGAGATCAGTTGAGCCAGCCCGAGGGCGGCCACAACGCGGCGGGCGATCACCGTGGCAATTCCCTCTCCGCGGGAAGCGTGGAGGCTCCCGGCCCAAGCGGCCGCTGCATCAGCACGGTGTCGACCCATTGCCCCAGCTTGAAGCCGACCGATCTCAGCGTCCCGACCATCTCGAAGCCCATGCGACGGTGCAGCGCGATCGATCCGGCGTTGCCGCTGTTGCCGATCACGGCCAGCATCTGCCGCCACGGCCCCGCTTCGGCGCGCGCGATCAAGCCCTGAAGCAGCGCCACGCCGATACCGCGGCCGTGTAGCCCGTCGGATACGTAGACCGAGTCCTCGATGGTGTGGCGATAGGCCGGTCGCGGCCGATACGCTGTCGCATAGCAATAGCCGGCGACAAGGCCATCCACCTCGGCCACCAGATACGGCAGGCCCGCGGCCACCACGGCGTTCCGGCGGCTGCGCATCTCGTCCACCGTCGGCGGCACTTCCTCGAAGGTCGCCAGTCCGTTGAGCACGTGATGGGCGTAGATGCCCTGCACGTCAGCCATGTCGTCGTGCGCTGCGTCGCGCACCACGACGCCGTTGCTGCCTGCCGTCATTCCGTCTCTCACCCGAGCCGTCAATATTGCCCGAGCATGCGCCCTCGCGTTATATAAGTGAAGCTTTGGTTAGTTATGCGTAGCATAAGAGATGCTTTGATGAAGAACCTCAACCTCGACTATCTCGAAAGCTTCGCCGTCGTGATCGATTGCGGCAGCTTCTCCGCCGCGGCCGAACGGCTGCAGCTCACCCAGCCGGCGGTGAGCCTGCAGGTGCGTCAGCTCGAGCGCAGCCTCAACGCAACTTTGATCGAGCGAGTCGGACGCAAGGCCAGACCGACCGCCGCAGGCGCAGCGTTGCTGTCGCATGCGCAGCAGATCAACGCGGCGGTGACGTCGGCGGTCGACGCCGTTGCGCAGCAGACCACGGGAACGGCAGGCCGCGTGCGGCTCGGCACCGGTGCGACCGCCTGCATCTTCCTGCTGCCACCGATCCTGAAGGAGCTGCGCGCCGCACTGCCCTCGCTCGAGATCACGGTCACGACCGGCAACACCGCGGAGATCGCACGGGCGGTCGAGGACAACACGATCGACGTCGGGCTGGTCACGCTGCCGGTGTCGGGGCGAAGCTTTGAGATCACACCCGTCATGAATGACGAGTTCGTGCTGATCGCGCCCCGCGACATGCTGCTGCCGGCGCGGATCACGCCGGAGGTGCTGGCGACCAGGCCGGTTCTGCTGTTCGAGCCCGGCGGCAACACAAGGCGCACTGCCGACGAGTGGCTGGCACGCGGCGGCGTGTCGCTGAAGCCGTTGATGTCTCTCGGCAGCGTCGAGGCGATCAAGGAGATGGTGCGCGCCGGCCTCGGCTGCGCGATCCTGCCCGGCATGGCCGTGCCTGCCAGGACCAAGCAGCGCGACCTGATGGTCCGGTCGTTGTCGCCAAAGCTCCACCGCCGGCTCGCGGTCGTGATCCGCCGCGACAAGCGCCTCGACCGCGGGCTGCGGCAGACGCTGTCGGCGTTGAAGGGACTCGCGGGCGCGAAGGACGACGGCCGGTAGGAAGGACGCCGCGCGTCCTCCCTACACTCACCCGTCAAGTGGCGTTGCGTTCCTGTTCCGCGATCTTGCGGAACGCGGCCTCGCCGGCGTCGGTCACGGCGGCCCACTTCGCGTTCGGCGCGGCCTCGGCCTCGTAATTGTCGTGCCAGTTCCACCATTTGTAGGTCGGGCCCTGCGGATAGCCTTTCGGCGAATCCTCCCACAGCTCCTGGCGGCCGAACGGCGTGATGTCGAGATAGCTCCACACCGTGCCCATCGATTCATCGCCGCGGCTGTTGACGAGATAGGTGCGGAAGACCCGCTCGCCATCGCGGACGAACACGTTGTGGCCGTGCCATTCGGCGACGCCGAAGTCGGCATCAAAGCTGTCGGTGATCGTGTACCACGGCATCTCCCAACCCATCCGCGCCTTCAGCCGCGCGATATCGGCCTGCGGCGCGCGCGAGGCGTAAGCCAGCGTGGTGTCGCGCTGGTTCAGATGCGAGAGATGACCGACCTGATCGGCACCGAGCGAGCAGCCGCGGCAGGCGTGATCCGGCCAGCCGAACACGCCGGGCTCAAAGAACGCGCGGTAGACGATCAGCTGCCGGCGGCCTTCGAACAAATCGAGCAGGCTCGCCTTGCCGTTCGGCCCCTCGAAGACATAGGCCTTCTCGACCGCCATCCACGGCATCCGCCGCCGCTCGGCGGCGAGCGCGTCGCGCGCCCGCACCTGCGCCTTTTCCTTCACCAGCATCTCCAGGCGCGCCGCCTCCCACGCCTCCTTCGACACCACCGGCGGTGTCTGCATCCCCGCCAGCCCGCCGCGATCGTTGTCAGCAGATTTATTCATGATGGTCTCCATCTTTCGAATTGGACGAACTCCGCGACCACGGCGCGGTTCCCGCGCCGAGGCCGTTCGTCATTGGCCATGCCGCAATCTGGCGCGTCGGCAACGGATGATGGGAGTGACAAGTGTGTCGGGATTTTCGCGCATGCGCTCCGATCGCTTCAATCTCTTTGCATAATACTTGCACTCTGCAATTATCTGTGCGAGCCTCACCGGCATGAAGCAAACCGCCGCCCCCGCATCCGACGATGGCCTGAAGCTCAGCGCCTGGCTGCCCTATCGCCTGTTCCTCGTCGCGGCGCAGGTCGCCCGCCCGCTCGAGAGCTTCTACGGCGAGACGTTCGGATTGAGCCAGGCCGGCTGGCGCATCCTCGCCGTCATCGCCGAGCGCGACGCCGCCAATGCCTCCGAAATCGGCCGCGCCTGTGCGCTCGATCCGTTCGCGGTCAGCCGCGGCATCGGCCAGCTCACAGAGCTCGGCTTCGCGGTGCGACGCCCCGGCAAGACCGACCGCCGCTTCGCCGCCGTCAGCATCACCCGCAACGGCCGGACCGCCTTCAACCGGATCGCCGCATTGGGCGGCGCGATCGAAGCACGGTTGCTTGCGCGCCTGTCGGACAGCGAGCGGACAACACTTGATTCCGCACTCACCCGGCTCGAGGGCGAGAGTGCGCGGATCGACGCCGTCGGCTGGCGCGCGCTGCTCGACGACGCCGGTACGCCATGACGGCCGCACTGTTCGCGCTGACCGCACTGCTGTGGGGCGGCGGCGCGCTGGCAACCGCGATGCAGGCCGGCGTCACGCCCGCACCATGGTCGGTCGCGCTGCGCATGGTGGTCGCGGGCCTCATCCTGCTCGGCTACGGCCGGCTACGGGGCGTGCCGCTCGCGATCCCGCGCAAGGACCGGCTGGCCGTCGCATCGCAGGGCCTGCTGTTCTTCGCCATTGCCTTCATCGCGTTCTATCAAGCGACCGCGCGGATGCCGAGCGGACTCGCGGCGCTGGTGCTGTCGACATCGTCGCTGTTCGCGGCCGTGATCGCGCGGGCCGCGCTCGGCGTCCCGATCTCGCCGAGCTTCGTGTGGGGCGCGCTGTGCGGCATCCTTGGGCTTGCGATCATCTTCCTGCCCGGCGCCACCGCGCATGGCGCCGCACCGCTTGCGGGTCTCGCCTGGGCGCTCACGGCGGCGATCGCGACAGGTGCCGGGACGACCGTCGGCGCGCGCAACCAGCGCGCCGGACTGCCTGTCGTCTCCGTGCTCGCCTGGGGCGCATTCGTCGGCGCGGCGGCGAGCGCGCTCTGGGCCGTCGCGACCGGCGCGCAGTTTGCCGCCGACGTCTCGCTCTCCTATTTGACGAGCTTCCTCTATCTCGCCGTCGCCGCCTCCTGCGTCACCTTCATGCTCTATTTCGAGCTGGTGCGCCGGCTTGGTCCCGGCCGCGCCGCGTATACGCTCGCACTGGTGCCGCTCGTGGCGCTCGTGCTGTCGGCGCTGTTCGAGCATCTCGTGCTGGGCTGGCCGGTGCTCGCCGGCGCAGCCGCGATCCTTGCCGGCAACGTGCTGGTGCTGGCGCGGGGCTAGGTTCCAGCAATATCCGGCTCGCAGCAGGTTCGCACCGGCTCCATCAACGGGATCGGCCGCCGATTGACACTGCAACGATATCTGACTAAAGTCAGATATATGCTCGACCCTGTCTCCCGCGTCCGTCGTTTCAACCGTGCCGTGACCTCCGCTGTCGGTGCGCTCGACACCTCGTTCCTCGGCCGCGGCCGGCCGCTCGGCGCGGCGCGGGTGCTGAACGCGATCGGGCACGGCCGCGCCGATGTCGGCGACATCAGGGAATATCTCGGGCTCGATTCCGGCCTGATGAGCCGCCTGCTGCGCAGCCTCGAGGACGAAGGGCTGATCGAGACCACGGCGCATGACGGCGACGCTCGCCGCCGCATCGCCAAGCTGACGCCTGCGGGCAAGCGCGAGTTCAACGCCTATGAGGCGATCTCCAACCGGCAGGCCAAGGATTTTCTCGCCCACCACACCCAGCGCGAGGCGCTGCTTTCGGCGATGGATCTGATCGCCTCGGCGCTCGGGCGCGACGGCACCGCCTTGCACGAGATGGACCCGCGCGGCGACGAGGCGCGCTATTGCCTCGGCGAATACTACGCCGAGCTGGCGCGGCGCTTCAAACAGGGTTTTGACGTCAAGCTGTCGCGCGACCCTGATGCGAAGGACATGGTCCGCCCGCGCGGCAGCTTCATCGTGGCGATGTCCGACGGCCTGCCGATCGGCTGCGTCGGGCTGAAAGGCAGCAGTGAGTTCGCGGAGATCAAGCGGCTCTGGGTCGCACCTAGCGCCCGCGGTCTCGGCCTCGGCCGCCGCCTGATGGACGCGGCCGAGAAGGCCGCACGCGAGCTCGGCATCGCGGTGCTGCGGCTCGACACCAACAGCGCGCTGGCCGAAGCCGGCCAGCTCTATCGCCGGACCGGCTGGACCGAGATCCCGCGCTTCAACGACGACCCCTACCCTGATTTGTTCTTCGAAAAGCATCTCTGAGCGGCGCGCCGCACGCGGCATCTGCATGCGCGTGTTGTCCGGCGTCCTGCGCTGGCCTATGACGCTCCCATGACCATTCGCCCCATCGTCCGCTATCCCGATCCGCGGCTGGCGCTGCCAGCCGAGCCGGTGACCATGTTCGACGACGCGCTGCGCGAACTGGCGCAGGATCTGCTCGAGACCATGCGCGCCGCGCCCGGCATCGGCATCACCGCGCCGCATATTGGCGTGGCGCTGCGCGTCGTTGTGCTCGAGCTCGACGCGCGCGAGGGGCCGCGGACCTATGTCAATCCGGAGATAATCTACACCTCGGATGAGATGATCCTGCACAAGGAGGGCAGCGTCTCGATGCCCGGCGTCACCGACGAGGTCGAGCGCCATGCGCGCGTCCGCATCCGCTATCAGGACAGCGACGGCAACACGCAGACCGAGGAGTCTGACGGCCTGCGCGCCGTCTGCCATCAGCACGAGATCGACCAGCTCGACGGCGTGTTCTGGATCAGGCGGCTGTCGCGCTTGAAGCGGGAGCGCCTGATCAAGCGGTTCGAGAAGATGTCGCGCGCGTGAGCCGACTTCACCCTCCGGCCATCAAATCTTTCGCCAGCGCCATGTACGCCGGCAGCGTCACCGGGTCGTTGGCGGCGTTGCCGGCCATCGGGTGCGAGGCGTAGCGCGCGATCACCATCTCGGCCTTCGGATCGATATAGATGCCCTGGCCGTGCACGCCGCGAGCCATGTAGGCGCCGTGCGCATTATGCGTCACCCACCACTGATTGCGGTAGGACGCACCGGGCAAGGTGGTGTAGCCGGCCGGCTTGAATTTTTCGGGATCGCCGCCGCGCGCGATGTCCTCGACGACCGTTGACGGCACGATCTGGCGGCCGTTGAATCGGCCGTGGCTGCGGATCATCTCGCCGAAGCGGGCGAGATCGCGCAGCGTCGTCGAAAGCCCGCCGCCGCCGCTTTCGGTGCCGATGCGATCGACGTGATAATGCGCATCCTCCTCCGCGCCCATCGGCGCCCAGATCTTCTCGGACAGCAGGTCCGACAGCGTCATGCCGCTGGCGCGCCGGCAGATGAAGGCCAGCACGTCGGTGTTGACGGTCTTGTAGGCGAAGGCCTTGCCGTGCCCGTCCTGCTTCTGCTGCGCGCAAAGGAAATCGAAGATGTTGGTGGCGCCCTCATAACCTGCCGGGATCGGCGCCATGCCGTTGGCGCGCCGCAGTCCCCACACGTCGGAATTCTTGTCGGTATAGACCTCGGTGTATTTGAGGCCCGTGGTCATATCCATCACCTCGTGCACGCGCGCGTCGCCGAACGCACTTGCCTTCAGCTCCGGTACAGAGTCGGTGACCGGCGCCCGCGGATCGATCTTGCCCTCGGCGACCAGCAAGCCAGCGAGCACGCCGGTGAACGACTTCGTCACCGACATCGCGATATGCGGCTTGTGCGGCTTCAACGCGCCGAAATAGCGCTCGTAGATCAGTTTGCCCCGGTGCAGCACGGCGATGCCGTCGGCGTAGCTCTCCTCAAGCATGCGCGCGAACGTCTGCGGGCGGCCGTCCATCGTCACCGACGCGGAGGCGCCGATGTCGTGATCTGCACGCGGTAGCACCGACGCCGGCCCCGCCCCGCGCCAAACATTCACGGTCGGCACCAGCTGGCGGATGTTGCTCCAGGCCCAGCGCAATTCGGGGAAGCTGCGGAACGAGCCGTCCTGGAATGTGATCGTCTTGTCCTGCGGCGGCGGAAAGCCCTGCATCCAGCCGAGCGTCTCGGGATCGCTCTCGGCGGCGGTGGGCGTTTGTTGCGGAGTGGCGGCGGCTGCGACGGACATCAAGGCGGGCTCCAGAGCTGCGATGCGAACTCCGTATCACGCAGTGGCAAGGGGCACATCCCGCGTTTGCGCCGGGGTGACCGTCGCGGCGAGCCTACCATTGGGGTAGGGCGGGTTAGCGAAAGCGTAACCCGCCATGACGCCTACGGCTCGTTGAGACGATGGTGGATTACGCCTTTGGCTAATCCACCCTACGCTGTCTCGATCGGACACGTGACTGTCGCGTCCGGGCCAAATCATTCCACCAAGCGGATTACGCCGAGGCCGCCCGCTCGATCGCGGCGATGTCGATCTTCTTCATCGTCATCATCGCCTCCATCGCGCGCCGTCCGGCGGCGCGATCGGATCCGTTGACGAGCTCGAGCAGCCGCCGCGGCGTGATCTGCCAGGTAAATCCCCAGCGATCCCGGCACCAGCCGCATGGCAATTCCTTGCCGCCGTTCGAAGTGACCGCATTCCAGTAGCGATCGGTCTCCTCCTGGCTGTCGGTGAGCACCATGAAGCTGACCGCCTCGTTCGGCGTGTAGTTGGAGCCGCCATTCAGCCCGACGAAGCGGCGGCCGAGCACGGTGAACTCCACCGTCAGTTCATCACCCTGCCCGATTCCAGGTATCGGCGAGACATGCCCCGCATCGACATGGCTGTCGGGAAAAGTCGCAGCATAGAATTCCGCCGCTGCGCGCGCCTGGCCCTGATCGAACCAAAGGCATGTGACGAGATCGGTCATTTGCAGTCTCCTGGTTTGTGCGAAGGACGCTTGGCGAAGACGCCAGCCGACAGGCCGACGAAAATAATCTGCGGGAACTGCGTTTGTGACGACACGCCTCCGCACACACCACCGTCGTCCTGGCGAAAGCCAGGACCCATAACCACCGAATTTGATGATGAACCGGATCATGCCCCCACGTCGCGCGACAATTCTCATCCGGGGTAATGGGTCCTGGCTTTCGCCAGGACGACGGCGATGGATGGCTCTCGATTCAAAACGTCAAACAGCTTGTTCGGCGTCATCGCCCGGCTTGACCGGCGATCCGGAGACGCCAGTGCTTGAACCGAGAAGCCGCGGCGTACTGGATCGCCCGGTCTAAACATCGAGCCGGGCGATGACAGCTGAGGATGGAGACGTACCTTCGTATTCTCGCGACATGAATTGCCCGAGCTTTGCTCTTCGTTCCGCCCTCTCTGAGACAGAGGACGCAGGGAAGACCGGGTGCCGATCGCACCCATGGGCCCCGTGCAATGAGGTAAGCACGGGGGTAGGACCACAGGTGTAACCGGGAACATCCCGGCCTTCCCTGCGCGATGGGTTACGGCTTATACGTGCTCTCCCCGGCGAGACTGGGCTTTTTTGTCACCGCCTTCGCAAAAACGCTTTCGCGTCTTGCGAGAGGACACCTGCCACTAGGGCGTCAGGCCTGCACGATTTCGCCGTCCGCGTCACGCGCACTCGTCAGTTGCGCAATCAGCGTCCACCGCATCTCGACCCACGTTCGTGACGATCGCGAAGCGCCCCTCGTGTCGGGTGAGACGCACAGATTGAACATCTGAGTTGGGTGAAACGCCAAGCGGAATATTTTCTTATGCTAATATTGACAGGTTTTGGTGAGTTGCCCGTCGGGGTGATTTGTCGCAGGCGGGGAAACCAGATTTGATTTGCGTCGAGGCAACTCAGGCACGCGAACAGCGTCGAAAGATTCCAGGATCGGCTGTCGTGACACGCGCCGCCCGCTCGTCCTCGGGACACCAGGCAAGGACACGGAGAGAAACGATGACCCCCACCATCACCGCCTTCGAACGGTCGCCCGATGGCGGCAAGGGACTGGCGCGCGATACGCGCGTTCGCTGGGCGCTGGAAGAAGTGGGCCAGCCTTACGAGGTTCGCCTTGTCTCGTTCCAGGCGATGAAGGAGCCGGCGCATCTGGCGCTGCATCCGTTCGGCCAGATACCGACCTATGAGGAAGGTGATCTCGCGCTGTTCGAGACCGGATCGATCGTGCTCCATATCGCCGAGCGTCATGGTGGCCTGCTGCCCGGCGATGCCAATGCCCGCGCCCGCGCAATCACCTGGATGTTTGCCGCGGTCAACACGATCGAACCGCCGATCCTCGAACTCGTCACCGCCAGGATTCTGGAGAGCGACAAGCCATGGACCAGGGAGCGCCTGCCCCTGGTCGTGGATCGCGTTCGCGACCGGCTGAAGCAGCTCTCCGTCCGCCTGGGCGATGCCGACTGGCTCGATGGCACGTTCAGCGCGGGCGACCTGATGATGGTGTCGGTGCTGCTCAGGCTGAGAATGTCCGGCATCCTCGACGAATATCCGAACCTTTCCGCCTACGTCGCCCGCGGCGAAGCCCGGCCGGCTTACAAGCGGGCTTTCGCCGCACAGCTCGCGGTGAACACAAGCGAGCTACCGACCGCTTGATCAGGGGGGCGTCTCGCGTGGATTCCGTTGCAGTCGACGCATGATGTCGTTCCGCCGCATATCCCGCACGAGCGGAGCGACATGCGGGATACCAACGATGTGCTGATCGGAAACGCCAGAATGTCGTTGCATCCGGGCTATGCTTGCCGGTCGAGCAGTTGTTCGCAGACGACGATTTCAATCAAGATTCCTCGATCGGCTCGGACATCGTTATCCGGTTCTTGACACTGGGACGCTCCTGCATCCTTACATACCATGCCGAAAGAGCCTCGCATTCCACCGGCACCGGCACGTTTACGAGTCCCGCGAAGATCAAGCCGCCTATGAGGGTGATATCGGCCATTGTGAACGCCTCGCCCGCGACGAACGGCTGTCTTTTCAGAATGCCGTCAAAATAGTGCATCCCCCTGAGGGCCTTGTCGCGCTGGCGGAATCCCCATTCGGGATTCTGATAGATCTCGACATGAGGCCCAAGACCCGGCGTGGCGTGGTGGAAATAGACACTGATGGCGTCGAGCAGTTCCAGTTCGGCGCGCTTGCTCATCATGTGGATCACGCCCTTTTCGCGCGGCGTCCTGCCGGTCAGCGTCGGCGCGCCATCAAGCGCGTCAAGGTACTCGGTAATGGCCGTGCATTCGCCAATGAAGGTGCCGTCGTCGAGTTCGAGCACCGGCAGCGTGCCCGAGTAGTTCTTGGCCAGGAATTCCGGCTTCTTGTGCTCGCCCTTGTAGAGATCGACCAGGACGAACTGCACGCGCGACCGCAGGTTCTTCTCGGCCAGGGCGATGCGAACGCGGGCCGGATATGGGCCGGTCGGCCAATCGTAGATGTTCATCATAACTCCAATCTTGCCTATCTGTCACTTGGTAGGTCCGATATGAATACTTCACATCTGGCTGGTCAAGCCCTACCTGTCACTTGGTAGATAACGAAGCAGTGAGAAGACAAAGTGAGTTCAAGCGCTCGGGAAGCCATCTTGGCGGCAGCAAAGCGGACCGCGCAGGCGCGCGGCTATGGCGGCTTGAATTTCCGCGATCTCGCCGACGAGGTCGGGATCAAGGCCGCCAGCATCTATCACCATTTCCCGAGCAAGGCCGATCTCGGCGTAGCTGTCGCGCGGCGATACTGGGAGGACACCGCCGCCCAACTCGAGTCGATACTGGCAGAGGCGACGGATCCTGTCCGCTGCCTGCGTCGATATCCCGATGTGTTTCGCAAAGCGCTCGAGAGCAACAATCGCATGTGCCTGTGCAGCTTCATGTCCGCGGAAGTCGACGATCTTCCAGACGCGGTGAGGAAGGAGGTCCAGACCTTTGCCGACGTCAACGTCGCGTGGCTGAGCAAGTTGTTGGTGGCCGCGGGCCTGGTCAATTCGAGGAAGAGCGCACAGCGGGCCCGCGCCATCTTCGCCGCAATTGCCGGTGCGCAGCTCATCGCCAGAAGCCGCTCCGATATTTCGCTCTACGACTCGATGATCGACAACTATCGCGCCGCTGGTCTTCTGCCGGCATAGATGGTCCGAACATCGGACCGCAGTGGGGCGGCGACGCCTACTCCCACTCGAAGACGACCGTCAGCACGGGGGATTGACCGCGATGGCGCCTGGAACGATCTCAGCTCGGCTTTCCGACCAGAGTACGGCAAGCGCCATCGCCGACCCACCGGGCGTCAGTCCCGCGATATCGACAGCCCGGCGAGAAGCGGCGCGTACGCGGCGAGCCTGCGGGATACGAACTCCGTGAAGAGGCGCACGCGCTTCGTCTTGCGTGTCTCGCCCTGCGTGAGAAGCCAGAGCGTTCCGTACATGTGCAGGTCGGTGCCCGGCACCCTCACCAGCAGGGGGTCGGCATCTCCGACGAAGCACGGCAGTGTCGTAATCCCGAGCCCTTGCCGTACAGCAACGATCTGCGCCTCGGCGTCCGTGGTCCTGAATGGAACCCCCGTCGTGCGAACCTCGCCCTCGCTGGCCCAATCCGGAATGCCATGAATGCTGATGACGATCCACCGGATGGGATCAGGCGTGCCGGCGCGCCACGCCGCTAGTCGATCGCGGGACATGTAGACGCCGCCGAACAGCTCCGGTCCCTTCAGGCCGTGAAGATTGAGTGGCAGGGTTTTGCGGTCGTAGACGACGCGAATCGCGACGTCGGCCTCTCGGTTGGTCAGATTTGCCAGCTCGCCGAACGACAAGATTTCCATCTCGATGTCCGGATGCAGAAGCGCGAAATCGGCGAAGTCCGGCATCAGCAGGTGTGTCGCAAGCGGCGGTGCCAGCGTCACCCGCAAAAGCCCGCGCACGCTCTGGTCGCGCCCGAAGACGCGCGTCTCCAGCAGGTGCGACGACGCTTCCATCTGCTCCGCGAACTCGAGGACCTCCTCGCCCGCGGCCGTCAGGCGGTAGCCCGAAGGCAGCTTTTCGAACATGTGCACCCCGAGCCGTTCCTCGAGCTGGGCGATGCGTCGCAGCACGGTCGAGTGGTTCACACCGAGGCGCTCGGCGGCAGCTCGCACCGAGCCTCCGCCCGCGACGGCCAGAAAGTAGCGAACGTCATCCCAGTCGATCATGGTGCAATCCGGCACCGCGGGGTGTGCCTTCCAAAGCCTGTGTCCAATACATCAAACGGCATCCCGTATGTGGGTAGCACGGGCAGTTATCATAGCCCATGCCGACAAGCGCAGCCCAATTCCGAACGGCGGACACCGATCGTTGCGGCTGGCGTACTCGTCCAGCCGGATCGATTTCGCACCACCGATGTGCGCGCTTCCGCACTCAACGCCTGACGCCGGCGGACCCATCTCGAGGTTCTCGGGGAGCCTCCCCGAACGACCAAAGACGGAATTTGAAGGAGAAGTCATGGGAAAGCTTGAAGGTAAGGTTGCAGTCATCACGGGTGGATCGAGCGGCATGGCGCTGGCGAGCGCCAGGCGGTTCGTTGAAGAAGGCGCCTATGTCTTCATCACGGGCCGAAGGCAGGAGGCGCTCGACGAGGCCGTCAAGCTGATTGGCCGGAACGTGACCGGCGTGCGCGGCGACGCAGCCAATCTCGACGACCTCGACCGTCTGTTCGACACGGTCAAGCGGGAAAAGGGCAGGATCGACGTCCTGTACGCGAGCGCCGGCATCGGCGAAGCCGTCCCACTGGGCGAGATTACCGAGCAGCATTTCGATGCGACCTTCAACCTGAATGCGCGCGGCACTCTGTTTACGGTCCAGAAGGCGTTGCCGCTGTTCAACGATGGCGGATCGATCTTCATGACCGGGTCAGTTGCTTCGATCAAAGGCTTTCCTGGTTACAGCGTGTATGCGGCGAGCAAGGCGACGTTGCACGCATTCGCACGCGGTTGGCTCAACGAACTGAAAGGCAGGAATATCCGGGTGAACGTGCTGCACCCGGGGCCGATCGCCACGCCGATGCAGGACCAGGTTCTCACCGAGGAAGCGAAGCGGATGTTCGAATCCCTGATTCCACGGGGAAAGATGGGTCGTCCCGAGGAAATCGCGGCGGTCGCGGTGTTTCTTGCTTCTGACGATTCCAGCTTCGTGAATGGGTTGGAGTTGTCTGTCGACGGCGGCTTCTCGGCCATCTGAATGACCGGGGCATCAACATCAACATCAACACAGATCGGAGAAGTATGATGAGCTATGCGATTGTCGGATTCGGTGCGATAGGCCAGGCCCTCGCCCGCGCCTTCGCCCGCAAGAACATCGAGGTAGCCATCGCGAGCCGCCGGCCGCCCGAGGCGTTGGCGCCGCAGGCTCGGGCGATTGGACCCACGGTTGTCGCCAAGTCGCTGCGGGATGCACTCGAGGCCGACACCATCATCCTGGCGGTCCCGTTCGGGGAGCATCGCGAGGTTGCGAAGGCCCTGCCGAGCTGGACAGGCAAGACGATCATCGACGCGATGAACGCGTTTCCGGTCCCTGAAGAGCTGCACGGTCTCCCGTCCTCCGCCTTCGTCGCGAAGGCTTTCGCCGGCGCCAAGCTCGTGAAAGGTTTCAATCATCTGGGCGCGGCCAAGCTGGCCGCCGATCCGATCGTCGAGGGCGGCCACCGGGTGATCTTTCTGTCTGGTGACGACGAGGACGCGATCGCTCCGGTGGCGGCCATGGCCAAGCAACTAGGGTTCGCACCCGTGAAACTCGGAAAGCTCAACGAGGGTGGCGCGCTGGTGCACGCACACGGCCGCATTTGGGGTCCGCTCATCTTCCAGGATTTGTTCAAGAAGGAGCAGTAATCGATCGACGACCGTGTGATTTGGCCCGAGAAGTACGGTCCCAAAACGTCGAATTACGGTGACGGTGCATTCAACTCGCAAGCCTTCGTTGGCGAGCGATAGTTAAATGCACTGTCACCGTAATCCTCGATGATCGATCTGGTGCGTCACGCCTCCCCGGCCAACCCGCCCTGCGCGCTTCACCTGTCATCAGGCGCGTATTCGCGCGACCCGTTGGCTCCATCCGGGCTACGTTGCTAGTCAGACGGCTCGCGTTCGGCCAGCGGTTCGGTCAGTTCGAATCCCGGATGAAGCTGCGAGATAATCTTCAGCGCGGTGCTTTCGGGCGCGATCCCCGCGGGATGCACGCCCGACGCATCGAAATACTGATTGCCCAGCACCGCCACACCGCATTGCAGCTCCGGCACGACGATCACGATCGCTTCAAAGCCGCCTCTGCTCGTCGCGCCGTTCTTGGTGAAGACGGTATGGCCTTGCGTGTCGGTGGAAAGTTGCCAGGCGAGGCCCATGGTGACGCTTTTCTTCTTGTTCGCGCAGATGGGGAATGTCCCCTGGTTCTGCTGCGTGAGCGCGATCTGCTTCCCGATCGGCCCGTTCGGAGCCGCGATCTGTGCGGCAAGAAATTTGACCATGTCGTCTCCGGTGGACTTCAGATCAAAAGCCGAGTCGCCGGTCGGGGTATTGCGGTCGAACACGATCGGATATGGCGGCACAGAACTCTTGCTCCAATGCCCGATACATCCCTGCGCGATCTTCCAGGATGAATTGACGACGGCCCCGGTTTGCTTCATGTCGAGCGGACCGGTGACGTATTCGGCCAGGATCTCGTTGTAGTTGTGGCCCTCGTCTTTCGCAAACATCTGCGTGACCGCAAAGCCCAGCGTCACGAAGCCGATATTGGAATACTGCCAGCAGCCCGACGGCGCCATATCGTATTGATTCCACCACGCGACGAGTTCGCTGGAGGGCGGCTCATCCGCAAACAGTTGCTGGCTGTAGCCGGTCAAGCCGTCTCCCGGCTGCTCCGGCATGCCGGATGTATGGGTCGCGAATTGCTGGAGCGTGATGGCGTCCAGCACCGGCGTTCCCACCGGGTTCGGGCTGAAATGGTTGCCAGCGTTCAAATACGGGCCGACGGGGTTGTCAAGAAATGGCCCACCCGCCTCGATGGCCACCGCCAGCAACGTGCTGGTGAAGACCTTGGTCACCGATCCGATCTCGAACACCGTGTCGGTCGTGACAGCAAATGGCGCGGGCGACGAGCCGGCAACGCCCGATAGTCCCTTGGGGTAGACATAGCCCTTGGTGCCGAACGATTTTTGGTCATAGACCGCGATGCAGCAGCCGGGCGCGTTGCTGATAGTGAGATAATCTGCGGCCGCCTGCTGAACGATCTGTGCCGGACTTGTCGTCGCTTCGATCACTTGCTCGCTCATGTCGCCCTCTCGCCGGTGAAGATGCACGATGTTGACCCTTGGTTGCATCATCTCATATAATTCCGTCCGGCGCGAGTGAAATCACCGTTACTTTTTGTTTCAAGTTTGGTCGGTGACCGTTCGTCCGGAAAACAGCGTCACCAGACGTTGGCGTTCGCCGCGCAAGCGATGTGACGGATTACGTTTCGTTCATCCAGTCTTTCGGTGATGGTGTGTATCGTTGCAATACAACGGCAACGACCTCATGGCTCACGCAGCGTTGAGCCGGCGTGAGTGAGGATTGCATTTAACTCCGCCGTTGCTGCGCACAATTATCTGACGAGGCCAGGCTCCTTGGCCCCCTCAACAAAAACGGAGAAACACAATGACGAACGTCAAACTGTTGTCGGCTGCTTTGATCGCGGTTGCCATGATCGCGTCGCCGGCGATCGCGCGCGAAACCCACGCCATGTCCCGCCATGTCGCGGAGGCCAACGCCGCCGCGCCGTCCGAGCCCGTCTACGTTGACGGGCGCGCGTGCATTCCAGCACCGCGCGTCGGTTCATTCGCCACCGCGCCGTGGACCGGCGATAATGTTCCCTGCGAACCGGGTCCGTATTGATCGCGCCATCGCGCATCGATCGGTCGAGCTGCTTAGCAGTTCGACCGGCGCGGCGCCCCATCGCGACACGTAATGACATGGCAGGATTGCCGGGATGGCGGGTTAGCAACACGCAACCCGCCTCCTGCGCACCAATCCATGAAGTGGTAGATTACGCTTCGCCCCACCCTACGCGCTCATTGCTTGAAGCAATTCTCACGGTGCCATCTTAAAAAATGTGGATGCGGACGGTCAGACACGCGTTGCGGCCCAAACGCGTGTCCTGACTTGTTAATTATTGATCGTATGCCTTGCGGATCATTTGTCTGCCGCGAGATCAATATTTCCAAATTGTCAGCCAAGCTGATCAAACCGCGATCAAACATCCAATGGGCGGTCCCTGAAAGCGCGATCCCGTTGCTGACAATGTCCGGCCCGCCTGCCTCCACTGGCCGAATGTGTCCGGCAGCGACTTCGGCGCGCCCTCTTCCATTGATCAGTTTTAGTCCTGTGATCGCGCACCGTTCGTCGTAGGCGCGCAGAACCACACGCCGAAAAACCCGGTCGCGCATGATCCTCGACATGGTAACGCTTACACGGTCGCGTTGCTGGTCATATATGAAGGGCGCTTGTGCTCCTTCGCCAATATCAAGGGACGGCACGTCATTGTCGGAGCGCGGCAACAGAGGCACATCCTCCTCGAAGCCCAGTTCGACTATTCTGGCGAAATCTTCAGGTGAGAGCGGACGAACCGCAGATTGAGCCCGTCCGGAAATGCGTCCTTGCTCATTGAGAACACCTCGCTCTACTGGCCCCGATGCCCCGCTGAAGGGGACCGGGTTTGCGAAGTCGAGATAGGTTCCCGGGTCGATTAGCGCGAGGTACATCCCGGAAACGCCAGGATCGGGGATGACGTGACGAACCTTCGCGATCGCAAAGTAACCTTTTGTCTCGGCCACTTTGCTTGGCTCGTAGTAGACAATCCAGTCACCGACACAGGCCTGAACGCGGCGTAAATACTGGCCGGGGAATTGATACCTCTCCGCTGGGCTATCGTCGTAGATCGAGTCCGACCGATGAATGAATACGCCAAATCCCATAGCTTCTTCGGCTCGACCTCCCCGAATCTATCTGGTCTTCGTGGCAACGCTCCAAGAAGTTATCATGGGATTTGCTTTTGCGAGTGATCTCACTCCCACTCAATCGTCCCCGGCGGCTTGCTCGTCACGTCGTACACCACCCGGTTCACGCCCTTCACCTCGTTGATGATGCGCGTCGCGGTTTCGCCTAAGAATTTCATGTCGAACTGGTAGAAGTCGGCGGTCATGCCGTCGGTCGAGGTGACGGCGCGGAGACCGACGACGTATTCGTAGGTGCGGCCGTCGCCCATCACGCCGACGGTCTTCACCGGCAGCAGCACGGCGAAAGCCTGCCAGATCGCGTCATAGAGGCCGTGCTTGCGGATCTGGTCGATATAGACCGCATCCGCATTGCGCAGGATGTCGAGTTTTTCCCGGGTGATGTCGCCGGGGCAACGGATCGCAAGCCCCGGGCCCGGGAACGGGTGGCGACCGACGAACACTTCGGGCAGGCCGAGCTCGCGGCCGAGCACGCGCACCTCGTCCTTGAACAATTCGCGCAGCGGCTCGACCAGCTTCATGTTCATGCGCGCCGGGAGGCCGCCGACATTGTGGTGCGACTTGATTGTGACAGACGGGCCGCCGGTGAAGGAGACGCTCTCGATCACGTCGGGATAAAGCGTGCCCTGCGCCAGGAATTGCGCCCCGCCGATCTTCTTCGCTTCCGCCTCGAACACGTCGATGAACAGGCGCCCGATGGTCTTGCGCTTCACCTCGGGGTCGGTGACGCCTGCGAGCTCGCCGAGAAACTCTTTCGACGCGTCCACATGGACCAGCGGGATGTTGTAGTGGTTGCGGAACAGGTCGACGACGGTCTTGGCCTCGTCGAGCCGCAGCAGGCCGTGATCGACGAACACGCAGGTGAGCTGGTCGCCGATCGCCTCGTGGATCAGCACCGCCGCCACGGCGGAATCGACGCCGCCGGACAGGCCGCAGATCACCTTGCCGCTACCGACCTGGGCGCGGATCTTCTCGATCGCCTCCTCGCGGAAGGCGCGCATGGTCCAGTCGCCGGTCAGGCCGGCGACCTTGCGGACGAAGTTGCGCAAGAGTTTTGCGCCATCGGGCGTATGCACCACCTCGGGATGGAACATCAGCCCGTAATATTTGCGCGTCTCGTCCTGGATGATAGCGAACGGCGCGTTCGGCGAGGTGCCGGCCACCGAGAAACCGGGCGGCATCCTGGTGATGCGGTCGCCATGGCTCATCCACACCTGATGCTTTTCGCCGTGGCCCCAGACGCCGTCGAACAGCTGGCTGTCGGTCTTCACTTCGACATCGGCGCGGCCGAATTCGCGGTGATGCCCGCCTTCGACCTCGCCGCCGAGCTGAGCGGCCAGGGTCATCTGGCCGTAGCAGATGCCGAGCACGGGAACGCCGGATTCGAAGATCAGCTGCGGCGCGCGCGGCGAGCCGGTCTCGTGCACGGACTCAGGCCCGCCGGAGAGGATCACCGCTTTCGGCTTCATCTCCTTGAAGGCCGCCTCCGCCTTCTGGAACGGCACGATCTCGGAATAGACGCCCATCTCGCGGACGCGGCGGGCGATCAGTTGCGTCACCTGGCTGCCGAAATCGACAATCAGAATCTTGTCATGCGCCGAGGCCACCGTGGGCGCCGACGCGTCATGGGCTGTGTGCTGGGCTGTCATGGCAAGCAGATACGCGACACCGCCCGCCCCCGCAACCGCGCATCGCGGGGCGCCCACATTCTTCTTTGGGCATGGACAAATCGATATAGGTCAGTATTATTGACCTAATTTGGCCAGAACCAATGGGAGGAAACCGATGCCAGATTTTCACGAACCGTCCCGCCTCGCAGCGCTCGGCCACGACTGGATCGCCGCCTGGAACGCGCGCGATCTCGAGCGCGTGCTGGCGATGTATTCGGAGGATACCGAAATGGCCTCCGATCGGATCCCGGCGTTCGGCTTCGGTCCCTCCGGCACCGTGCGCGGCAAGGCGCAGCTGCGGGCCTATTGGAGCGCCGCGCTCGCCAAGCTGCCCGAGCTGCATTTCGAGCTGATCGACCTCTATGTCTCGCCCGACAGCGTCGTCGTGTTCTATCAGAACGAACGCGGCAAGAAGATCTGCGAGTATCTGAGGCTCGATGTCGAAGGCAAGATCAGGCAGGGTTCGGCGAACCATCTGGTGGGTTGAGGCTGCAGTCGAATCGTAGGGTGGGTTAGCCGATCGCGTCGGCGGTTGTTCAACGAGCCAAGGCCCAAGGCGTAACCCACCGAGCCACACGACGAGAAAGTTGGTGGGTGACGCCTTCGGCTAACCCACCCTACGATACCGAGCTTGAGGACCCCGCCCATGAAAATCCCGACCCTGCCCTTCACCGTCACCGACTGGAGCCAGGTCGAACCCACCGTGCATCTCGGCGAGACCGGGCAAGCGTTGTGGCGCACGCTCAACATCGGCGAGCTGCGGGTGCGGATGGTCGAATATTCGCCAGGCTATCTCGCCGATCACTGGTGCGATCGCGGCCATGTGCTCTTTGTCGTCACGGGCGAGCTCGACACCGAGCTGCGCGACGGCCGCAAATTCACGCTGAAGCCGGGCATGAGCTACCGGGTCTCCGATTTCGGCGACGCCGCGCACCGCTCATCGACCGCGACGGGCGCGACGCTGTTTATTGTGGATTGAGTAGATGTCATCCGTCACCCTGAGGAGCGCGTAGCGCGTCTCGAAGGGCGACGGCCCGGCTCCATCCCCATCTTCGAGGCTCGCAAGAGCTCGGACCTCAGGATGACGCCTGCGCATGGGGCACGCACTCACCGCCTCCGCGCCGCAACTTTCTTCACCTTGGTATCCGCCCAGCTCAGCGGCTTGCCGCTCTTCGACGGCAGCACGAGTTGCCCGACCGCCTGCCCGGCCTGGTCCAGCAGCACCGAATGCGCTTCGCCCCGCGCATAGAGATGCGCCTCGCCCCATTGCCTCAAGGAGACCACGATCGGGAACAGGTCGTGGCCCCGCTTCGTCAGCACATATTCCTGGTAGGCGGTGCCGTCGGAGGCCGCGACCTGCTCGAGCACACCAAGCTCCACCAGTTTGCGCAGCCGCGCCGTCAGCATGCCCTTGGCGATGCCGAGGTTCTTCTGGAAGTCGCCGAACCGGCGCAGGCCGTCGAACGCGTCGCGCACGATCAACAGCGACCACCAGTCGCCGATCGCATCCAGCGCGCGCGCCACCGGGCAGTCCGCCTTTGCGAATCCGGTCCGCTGCATCGCGCTCCACCTCCCTCGATCACGATTTCGATCTGGTCTTAAAATAGGACTAGACAGCCCCCGGCGCAACTGGTCTCATCATAAGACCAGATTGCGAATTGCAGCGGAGGCAAGATGACGAACCAGACCGTGATGAAGGCCCGGCCGGCGGAGGTGGGACCGGCTAAGGAGGATCACAAGGCGGGCCACGCAACGGCAGGTGCGCTGCCACCCGCCGTGGTGCTGCTGTTCGCGGTCGCCTGCGGGCTCAGCGTCGCCAACATCTATTTCGCGCAGCCGCTGCTCGACACCATGGCGCGGGATCTTGCCATCACGCCGGCCGTGATCGGCGGCATCGTGACGCTCACACAGATCGGCTACGCCTTCGGCCTGGTGCTGATCGTGCCGCTCGGCGACCTCTGGGACCGCCGCAGGCTGATCGTCGGCCAGACCGCGCTATCGGCGATTGCGCTCACGATCGTCGGCACCGCGCCGAACGCCGCGATGCTGCTCGCGGGCATGGTCCTGGTCGGGCTGCTCGCGGTCGTGATCCAGGTGCTGGTCGCCTACGCCGCGACGCTGGCCGCGCCGGCCGACCGCGGCCGCACCATCGGGACCGTCACCAGCAGCGTGGTGTCGGGCATTTTGCTGGCACGTTTTGCCGCCGGGGCGCTGGCCGATCTCGCCGGCTGGCGCGTGGTCTATCTCACGTCGGCCGCGCTGACGCTGGTGCTGGCGGCACTCCTGGCCCGCGCGCTGCCGCGCCATGCGCCGCGGCCGATGGCCGGCGCGTCCTACGCCAAATTGTTGCGCTCGACGGCCGCGCTGTTCGCCGAGGAGCCGGTGCTGCGCGAGCGCGCCGTATTCGCGTTGCTGATTTTCGCGAGCTTCAGCGCGTTCTGGAGCTCGGTCGTGCTGCCGCTCGCCGCGCCGCCACTGTCGCTGTCGCACACCGCGATCGGAATGCTCGGCATTGCCGGCCTCGCCGGCGCGCTGGCGGCGCGCAATTCCGGCCGCCTCGCCGATCGCGGCTGGGGCCAGCGCACCACCGGATTGTCGCTGCTGCTGATGCTCGCCGGCTGGGCCCCGATTGCCTGCCTGCACGCTTCGCTGTGGCTGGTGCTCGCCGGCGTCGTCATGATCGACTTCGCGGTGCAGGCGATCCACGTCACCAACCAGAGCCTGATCGTCGCGGCGCGCCCCGAGGCGTCGAGCCGCCTGATCGGCGTCTACATGGTGTTCTATTCGATCGGCAGCGGGCTCGGCGCGATCTGTTCGACGATGGCCTATGCCGCCGCGGGCTGGCTCGGCGTCTGCGCGCTGGGCGCTGCGATCAGCACCTGCGCGCTGCTGTACTGGGTCATCGTGGTGAGCAGGACGCCGGTGCCGGCGGGTGCGTGCTCCGAGGCGTAGGTTACTCAAGTCGTCATTGCGAGCGGAGCGAAGCAATCCATCGCGCCGCACGTGCGGAGCCATGGATTGCTTCGTCGCTACCGCGCAAAATTGCTTCGCAATTTTGTCGCGAGCTCCTCGCAATGACGGCGGAGAAAGCGTCACGCCTTCTTCAGCACCGAGACGAAGAACCCGTCCGTGCCGGTGCGGCGCGGCGTCATCAGCAGGCCCTCCGCCGATTGCAACGCGGCTTCCGCAAATGGCTCGGCCTTGTCCCATAGCACCGATGCGGTCTGCTCCGGCGGCTGCACCGAGAACTCCGGATGCCGCGCGATGAACGCCTTGACCTGCTCGCCGTTCTCCTCGGCCAGCACCGAGCAGGTGATGTAGGCGATCCGGCCGCCGGACTTGACCAGCGGCGCGGCGCGCGCCAGCACCTCGGCCTGATCCTTCAGCCGCACCTCGAGCGCGCCGGGGCGCATCCGCCATTTGGCGTCGGGATTGCGGCGCCAGGTGCCGGTGCCGGTGCACGGCGCGTCGATCAGCACGACGTCGGCGGAGGCCTTGATGTCGGACAGCACCTCCTCCTCGCCGCGCGGCGTGCGCACGTCGCAATTGTGCACGCCCGCGCGCGACAGCCGCTCATGGATCGGCACGAGCTGGCGCTTGTCGCTGTCGGTCGCGATCAGCCGGCCCTTGCCGTCCATCATGGCGGCCAGCGCCAGCGTCTTGCCGCCGGCGCCGGCGCAGAGATCGATCACCTGCTCGCCGGGCTTGGCCGCCGAGAACAAAGCGGCGAGTTGCGAGCCCTCGTCCTGGACCTCGATGGCGCCCTTGATGAAATCCTCCTCGGCATGGATGCCGGGATTGCGCGCATCGGCGCCGAGCTCGATGCGCAGGCCAAGCGGCGACCACGGCGTTTCCTTCGCACCCAGATGCGACAGCCGCGGCAGCACCTTCTCGCGCTTGCCGCGCAGCGTGTTGACGCGCAGATCGAGCGGCGCGCGGCTCGCCATCGCGGTCGCCTCCGCGGCGCGGTCATCGCCGAACACTTTTGCCAGATACGGATCGAGCCAGCCCGGATAATCGCCGGCGACATGCGCCGGCGCATCCTTGAGCGAGCGCGAGGCCAATGCAGCCTTCTCGGCCGCGGTCAGCGGATCCGGCGCAAAGCGGCCGCCGTCGCACAGCGCCGAGATCGTCGGGATGTCCATGCCGCGCTCGAGCTTGAGCACGCCCAGCACCCGCGACCGAGGGCTGTCGTCGTCCATCAGCCAGGCCGCGGAGGATTGCCGGCGCAGCACGTCCCAGATCAGGCCGGAGATCGCGGCGCGATCGCCGGAGCCGGCATAGCGGTGCGCGGTGCCCCATTCCTTCAGCGCTTTCGCGGCGGGAATGCGCTGTGCGTCGATGGTAGCGATCAGCTCGATCGCGGCGGAAAGCCGGGCAGCGGGGGTCATCGATCTCTTTCGGTTGGGCGCGTCAAATCAGCAGCAGGAGCTTGAGCGCGAAATACAGCCACATCGCCGCCAGCACCAGCACGCCGGCGAACCAGGCGAGCGAGCGCGGCCGCACGTCGTTGGAGGTGACGAATACCCCCGCATGGGCAAACCGCGTCACCACGAACACCCAGGACATCAGCACGATGAACAGATCGGCACGGCGCAGCGGCAGCGCAATGGCGATCAGGACATAGAACAGCACCGGCAGCTCGAACTGGTTGGCGAAGCAATTGCCGAGCTGGGTGGCGCGCTCCGGCCAGTTCGGCTGGCGCAGCGCGATATCGGCCATCTTGGTCTCACCGCTCGCCAGCGTCCGCGTGCGCAGCGTGGCCATCCCAAGCAGAAGCGCGAAGGTGAGTCCAATCTGGATGAAGACCGGCAGCAGAACCATTTGAACCGACATCAAGAATCTCCCTTAAGCCGGGCGTCCGGCCGCCTCTTAGCCGCCACGGCCGCTCCTGACAATGAAGCGCGCCAATAACGCGCCTGGGTCACCCATTGAACCATCATCCGAGCCCGGGTGACCAACTCCCGAGAATAATGGCGGTTTCAGTTCCTCACGGCTGACGCGATGGGCATCATCACCCCGATCCTGGACGGCGCGGCCCTGGCGGCCGCAGGCCTCGGCGATCTCGTCACTTCCCTATTGAAGGCGATCGACCCCGGCATCGGCTGGTTCGACGACGCGGCGGATGGCGGGCTCGGCATGGTGCTGTCGGGGCTCGCCGGCGTCGCCGCAGCGCTCCTGGCCGCGATCCTGCTCTCGGTCTATTTCCGCAGCGGCTATCGCTCGACGCGCGACATCCTCAGGCACAGCCTCGCCACGGCGCTGGTGCTCAGCCTGCTCGGCTATGCGGCCTACGACATCGGGCACGAGGCGCTCGCCTATCTCGGGCTCAACGCATTGCCAGCCGTGACGGGAACAAACCCGCCGAACACCGGGCTGCTCGGAGGTCGCGGCGGTCCGCCTGCCCTGCCCATCCGCGCGGACAAGCAGCTTGCGATCTAGCGACCTGCGCCGCCGGATCAAACAAGGCATCAAACAACGCATCAAACAGAGCGGCGAAGAACTCGCTGAAATCGTCATCGTTCCGACTTCGCGCCGACACTATAATTCGGCCGAAAGGATCGATGCATGCCCCAGTTTCGCCTGACCCAAATCTCCGACACCCACCTCGCGCGTCGCTTCAAGCCGCTCGTCGACAACTTTCATCGCGTCAGCGAGCACATCGACGCGACGCGTCCCGATCTCGTGCTCAACTCCGGCGACGTCGCGTTCGATGGGCCGACCAGCCGCGACGATCTGGTGTTCGCCAAGGAACTGCACAGCGCGCTGCCGGTGGATTGCCTCTATCTGCCGGGCAATCACGACATCGGCGACAATCCGACCGCGGTCGGCCCGGAGCCGGCGCAACTGCCGACCGAAGAGACGCGCCGCGCCTTCACCTCGGTGCTCGGCGAGGATCGCTGGCATTTCGACGCCGCCGGCTGGTGCTTCATCGGCCTCAATTCGCTGATCATGAACACCGGCCTCGACAGCGAGGCCGTGCAGTTCGACTGGCTCGCAGGCGCGCTCGACAAGGCCGTCGGCAGACCGGTCGCGCTGTTTCTGCACAAGCCGCTGTATCTCGACGTTCCCTACGATGCCGAGCGCGTCGAGACCGCAATCCGTTTCGTGCCGCAGCCGGCGCGCCGCCGCCTGATCGAGATGTTCGGCAAGGTCGACTGGCGCCTGGTCGGCAGCGGCCACGTGCACCAGCGCCGCGATTACACGTTCGAGCATGTCAGACAGATCTGGGCGCCCTCGGCCGGCTTCATCATCTCAGATGCGAGGCAGGAAGTGATCGGCATCAAGGAAACCGGTCTGGTCGAATACCGCTTCCAGCCGGACAGTTTTGAAGTCCGCCACGTCAGGGCCAAGGGCCAGGTCGATGTCGACCTGGACATGCTGCTCGGCAAGCAGCCGGCGTGAGCCGTCTCAGCTCCGCGCCGCGTCATGCAGATCCTGCTTGATGACGGTCAGCAGCGCCTGCAGCGAGTCCTTGTTCGGCTGTGCCGCCGCCGGCGTGGCCCGTATGCGCGGCACCTGCGGCATGAAGCGGACCGGCTCGGCGGCCGGCTCGTCCTCGACAAATTTTCCATGCAAGACGTCGTCGCGGCGGCCCATGACGAACATCGTCGCCCAATAGCCGAGGGCGAGGAGAATGACCCCGGAAACAATCGCTTCAAAAACCATGGCTACACCTGAAATATAGCCATATTGAATCAACTGCTCCGGGTCCCCGTCAAGCAAATGGGGGCCGAAAAGCCCCCAAAGGCCCGCCATTGTGGCGTTTTTGATACTCTGTTGCGGGGAACGGGAGCTGGAATGCCTCGTTTTGACGCGTTTTCTTAACGCGAACCGGTGCCCATCCCGGATCAAGTCCGGGACAGGCTTCGCTCGAAAACGCTATCGCTCAGGCCTTATCCGGCCCGATCCGGACCAGCTGCTTGCCGAAATTGGCGCCCTTGAGCAGGCCCATGAAGGCCTCCGGCGCGCTGTCCAGGCCCTCGGTCACGAACTCCTTGTACTTGACCTTGCCCTCGCGCACCCATTGCGACATGTCGCGCAGGAAGTCGCCATGCATGGCAGCGAAGTCGCTGACGATGAAGCCGCGGAAGGTCAGCCGCTTGGTCAGGATGTTGCGCATCATCGCGCCGGCCCATTTCGGGGCGTGCGCCTCGGTGTCGTTGTAATGCGCGATCAGGCCGCACACCGGAATCCGCGCGAACGCATTGAGCAGCGGAAACGCCGCGTCGAACACCGCGCCGCCGACATTCTCGAAATAGACGTCGATGCCCTTCGGGCAGGCTTCCTTGAGCTTGGCCGCAAGATTGGGATCGCGGTGATCGAGGCACTCGTCGAAGCCGAGCTCGTTCTTGACGTAGGCGCATTTGTCCTTGCCGCCGGCGATGCCGACCGCCCGCGCGCCCTTGATCTTCGCGATCTGCCCGACCGCCGAGCCGACGGCGCCGGACGCAGCCGCAACCACCACCGTCTCGCCCGCCTGCGGCTTGCCGATCTCGAGCAGTCCCGTATAGGCGGTCATGCCGGGCATGCCGAGCACACCGACCGCGGTCGAGATCGGCGCGATCTTCGGATCGATCTTGGCGAGGCCCTTGCCGTCGGACAGCACATGCGTCTGCCAGCCCGCGCGCGACAGCACGATATCGCCCTTGGCAAAGGCGGGATTGTTGGACGCGATCACCTCGCTCACCGTGCCGCCTTCCATCACGCCGCCGACCGGCACCGGTGCGGCATACGACGGACCGTCGGCCATGCGGCCGCGCATATAGGGATCGAGCGACAGCCAGATGGTGCGGAGCAGCACTTCGCCCGCGCCTGGCGTCGGCGGCGTGTAGTCCTCGAGCCTGAAATTGGCCGGCGTGGGCTCGCCATGCGGTCGCGAGGCCAGAACGATGCGCTTTCCTTGGGCGTTTCCTTGGGACATGTTTTCCTCTTGGGGTGGTTGGTTCGTGGCGCACACGTAGTCACGCAATCCAGCTCCCCGCAAGGGAGATGGATTTGCTGTTTCGCGCGCGCCTGTTTGAAATGTTGTTTGAAATGACGAGCGTCATGCCGGGAACATGCCGCGGAGCGGACCCGTCATTGGGCGGCAGTCCGCCTTGCTTCCGCGCGATTGCTAGTCAGCCGGGATGAAACGGAGGGTGCCTGCGCGACGCGTTGGCTTGCCGGTGTCGTTGGTATGATTGACGCCGTCCATGACAGGCACCTCAGGGAAATCGAATGGGCTTACGCCGTCGAGGCACGCCACGTTGACGGCATACAGGCTCTGGTTCGATCGTCGCTGATGATGCGTGTAGATTCCGCAGCGAGAACAGAAGAAGTGCTGTGCCGATCCGGTGTGGAAGCGGTAGCTTGTCAGCGCCTCCTCGCCCTGCAGGAACTTGATTCCACCCATCTCCGCCATGACGACGACGGCACCGCGCATCCGGCAGTAAGAGCAGGTGCAGCGGCGGATCGAACTGAAACCGTCGCTGAGCGTCGCCTCGAAGCGCACCGCGCCGCAATGGCACTGGCCGGCCCGAACGTTCGTGTCGCTCACCATGTCACCTGGGTCCCCTGTCAAGAGATTCCGGGATCGGTCCCGTGGACCGACCCGGAATGACGAACGAGGTGCTTACACCCCGCCCGGATAGTTCGGAGCTTCGCGCGTGATGGTCACGTCGTGGACGTGGCTCTCGCGCAGGCCGGCGCCGGTGATGCGGACGAACTCGGCCTTGTCGTGGAAGTCCTTGATGTCCTTCGCACCGACATAACCCATCGCCGCGCGCAGGCCGCCGGCGAGCTGGTGCATCACGTTGCCGACCGGGCCCTTGTAAGGCACCTGGCCCTCGATGCCTTCAGGGACCAACTTCAGCGTGTCCTTGATGTCCTGCTGGAAGTAGCGGTCGGCCGAGCCGCGCGCCATCGCGCCCACCGAGCCCATGCCGCGATAGGCCTTGTAGGAGCGGCCCTGCCACAGGAACACTTCGCCCGGCGTCTCGTCGGTGCCGGCGAGCAGCGAGCCGACCATCGCGATGTCGGCGCCGGCGGCCAGCGCCTTGGCGAGGTCACCGGAATATTTGATGCCGCCGTCGGCGATCACGGGCACGTCGGCCTTCTTTGCCGCCGCCACCGCATCCATGATCGCGGTGAGCTGCGGCACGCCGACGCCGGCGACGATGCGCGTGGTGCAGATCGAGCCCGGGCCGATGCCGACCTTGATGCAGTCGGCGCCCGCATCGATCAGCGCTTGCGCGCCGCCCTCGGTCGCGACGTTGCCTGCCACGACCTGAACGGCGTTGGAGAGCCGCTTGATGCGGTTGACGGCATTGAGCACATGCCGCGAGTGACCATGCGCGGTGTCGACCACGACGACGTCGACGCCGGCATCGATCAGCCGCTCGGTGCGCTCATAGCCGGTCTCGCCGACCGTGGTGGCGGCGGCGACACGCAGCCGGCCCTGCGCGTCCTTGCAGGCCAGCGGATGGGCGACCGCCTTTTCCATGTCCTTCACGGTGATCAGGCCGACGCAGCGATATTGGTCGTCGACGACGACCAGCTTTTCGATGCGATGCTGGTGCAGCATCCGCTTCGCCTCGTCCTGGCCGACACCCTCCCGCACCGTGACGAGGTTTTCGTGTGTCATCAGCTCCGAAACCTTTTGCCGCGGATCGGTTGCGAAGCGCACGTCACGGTTGGTCAGAATGCCGACCAGCTTGCCCGGCACGTTCTTGCCCGCACCGGTCACGACCGGGATGCCGGAGATGCCGTGATCCTTCATCAGCGTCAGCGCGTCCGACAGCGTGGCCTCGGGACCGATGGTGAGCGGATTGACCACCATGCCGGATTCGAATTTCTTGACCTGCCGCACCTGGGCAGCCTGGCCTTCGGGATCGAAATTACGGTGAATGACGCCGAGGCCGCCGGCCTGCGCCATCGCAATCGCCATCCGCGCCTCGGTGACGGTGTCCATCGCGGACGCCATGATCGGGATGTTGAGCTGGATCGCGCGGGTGACCCGCGAGCGAATATCGACTTCCGAGGGAAGAACGTCGGACAGACCGGGCTTCAGAAGCACATCGTCGAACGTGTAGGCTTCGCGGATAGCCTGAAATCCCGTGGCCATTGCCAACTCCTTATCTGCGGCCGCAGCCGCGAGGGTCTTACGGATGAGCGCTACCTGCGGCGACGCTCGCTGCGTCACCGTCGAATCGGCGCCCATCGGTGGGGTTGACGCTGGTCGATAGCATGGCGGCATGACGAATCAAAGTGTTTGCCAGCCATGCACAGGCTTTTTACGGGCCGGTTCAGCGGGCTCGGTAGCCTGCTTAGCGATATCCCTGCGGCGGCCCGTGCCGGCGGATCGCCTCGACCACCTCGCGGTGGCGCCGGTCCTCGCGCTTCATGTGGACCGCGATCACCGCATGAGCCGACGGCACCAGCAGCAAGACGTGGAAAAACAGCCCGAAAATCGCGCAAAACACGATCAGGACCAGATTGAAGATGGCCGAAAACGGCTGTCCGTTCAGGAGCAGCCCGATCGGCGGCAGCAGAGCGGCAAGGAGGTAGATCACGGCGCACACCTCGAGCGCTGGCGGATGCATAGCAGCGTCACGCTGGATTTAGGGCGTTTGCCCGGTTCCGCAATAGCGTGGTCCGGGGCAGGATGATATGGCCCGCTCGCCCGCCTTTTCAGCAAAGCTGTCCTATTTTGATGAACAAGCAACGCCTGATCCCGCTCATCGTCGCCACCGCGCTTTTCATGGAAAACATGGATTCCACGGTGATCGCGACCTCGCTGCCGGCGATCGCCGCCGATATCGGCACCAGCCCCCTGACGCTGAAGCTCGCGATCACGTCCTATCTGCTGTCGCTCGCGGTGTTCATCCCGGCCAGCGGCTGGACCGCGGACCGCTTCGGCGCCCGCATCGTGTTTGCCGGCGCCGTCGCCGTGTTCATGCTGGGCTCGATCGGCTGCGCGCTGTCCTCCTCGGTGACCGATTTCGTGTTCGCCCGCATCCTGCAGGGCCTCGGCGGAGCGATGATGACCCCGGTCGGGCGACTGGTGCTGCTGCGCTCGGTCGACAAGAGCGCGCTGGTCAACGCGATGGCCTGGGTGACGGTACCGGCGCTGATAGGCCCGGTGATCGGGCCGCCGCTCGGCGGCTTCATCACCACCTATTTCTCCTGGCACTGGATCTTCCTGATCAACATCCCGATCGGGCTGCTCGGCATCTTCCTGGCGTTGAAATACATCGACCCGATCAAGAGCGAGGATCCCGAACGTTTCGATCTGGTGGGACTGGTGCTGGCCGGCGTCGGCCTCGCCGGCATCGCTTTCGGGCTGTCGGTCGCAGGCCTCAATCTGTTGCCGTGGCCGATCGTCGCCGCGCTGGTCGGGATCGGCACGGTGTCGATGACGCTCTACATCATCCACGCGCGGCGCACCGGTTCGCCGGTGCTCGATTTCGGACTGCTGCGGCTGCCGACCATGCGGGCGTCGATCGTCGGCGGCTTCATGTTCCGGCTCGGCATCGGCGCGCTGCCGTTCCTGCTGCCGCTGCTGATGCAGGTCGGTTTCGGCCTGTCGCCGTTCCAGTCCGGTCTCGTCACCTTTGCCTCCGCGGTCGGCGCCATGGGCATGAAGACCCTGGCGGCGCGCATCATCAAGGCCTTCGGATTCCGCAACATGATGACCGTCAACGCGGTGGTCAGTTCGGCCTTCCTCGCCGCCTGCGCCCTGTTCACGATCTCGACGCCGCTGATGCTGATCTTCACCATCCTGGTGGTCGGCGGTTTCTTCCGCTCGCTGCAATTCACCGCGATCAACACCGTGGCCTATGCCGAGGTCGAGGCGCCGCAGATGAGCCGCGCCACCACCCTCGTCAGCGTCAACCAGCAGCTCGCGGTGTCCGCGGGCGTCGCGGTCGGCGCGTTCTCCGTCGAAACCACGCTGGCGCTGCATCACCAGACCGAGCTGTCCGCCGATGTGTTTGGACCGGCGTTCATCGTGGTGTCGCTGATCTCGGCGGCCTCCGCCTGGTTCTTCTGGCAAATGCCGGTTGACGCCGGCAACGAGATCGCCGGCCGCAAGGCGATCGACATCTCGAGCCGCAAGGGCGCCGAGAAGCGCGCTGCCGCTGATGCCGTCAAGGCAGCGACCGAGGACACCCAGAACGCGCGCGATCAACGGCTCGGCTAGTTGATCGAACGAGCCGTCTCCGAAGCACGGACACTGCAAGCCGCCGTCCGGTCACGGCCAGGCCCTTAGGGGTGGCCGGTCATTCCGCCTGGCTGTCCTCGATCCGGACGTTCAACAAGTTCGTATGTGGGAACGTGGGTCGCTTCCAGCCACGATTCCAGCGCAGCTCCGCAGACCGTGCAGATCGCGTCACCCGTATGCGGCACCAAGAACTTCTCTTCAGTGCGTCTGTACTCAGCGCCGCATTTGCATTGAACAATGGTCGCCATATGAGAGATATGCGCCTGCAATATCAGATTTTCCAGCCCCGCCAGAAACGGCCCCAGTGCGCGAAACACCAAGGCCGCCAACCCGGTGGGGGTTTTCTCCCGGTGGGCTTGGGGGGGCATTGGCCGGGAGCAATAGAGTCGACTCCGGCCAGGCGCCAAGGTTCCAACGGGTCGCGCTGAAATGTTGTTCTGCGCGCGAGATCAGCAGCTGGGGTGAGTCCCGTCTCCCTCCGTCAATGACAATCTCTACGATGACGGCTGCTGCTGTCCACGAAACCCCGTCGCCAGCACATAACGCTCGGAGGAATCCTGCCGGCTGGCGGACGGCTTGACGTGACGCACGCTGGCGAAATCGCGCTTCAACTGCCCCACCAGCTCGGCGTCGGCGCCGCTCTGAAACACTTTGGCCAGGAACGTCCCGCCGGGATTGAGCACCTCGCCGGCAAAATGCGCGGCGGTCTCGACCAAGCCGATGATGCGCAGCTGATCGGTCTTGCGATGGCCCGTGGTGTTGGCCGCCATGTCCGACATCACGAAATCGGCGCCGCCGCCCATCATCGCGATCAGTTTTTCGGGCGCGTCATGGTCGAGGAAGTCGAGCTGCGCGAACGTCACTCCGGGGATCTCGCCCATCTCCAGGAGATCGATCGCGACCACCTTGCCCTTGCCGTCGGCGGCACCGGTGCGCTTGGCCGCGATCTGGCTCCAGCCGCCGGGTGCTGCGCCGAGGTCGACGACGGTCATGCCCGGCTTGAGCAGGCGATATTTGTCGTCGATCTCGAGCAGCTTGAAGGCCGCGCGCGAACGGTAGCCCATCGCCTTGGCCTTGGCGACATAGGGATCGTTAAGCTGGCGCTCGAGCCAGAGTTTTGACGACAGTTTTCGCTTGCCGCCGCTCTTGACCGTGACGTGCAGCCGCCCGGTGGTGTCTTTCGCCATATTGCTTCTCTACTCCCTCGCCCCGCTCTTGCGGGGAGAGGGTCGGGGTGAGGGGCCGGTTCCGCAATGAGGATGAGAGATGCGCCCGTGGAGAGTCCCCCTCACCCGGATTGCATTGACATGCAATCCGGCCTCTCCCCGCGAGCGGGGCGAGGCTAAGGCAGCTCTAGCACGCCCGCAGCGCGCCGTCCTCGCGCATCATCTCGACCAGCATGCCCTCGCGCAGGCCGCGATCGGCGACGCGAAGCCGCGGCATCGGGAACGCGTTACGGATCGCGTCGAGGATCGCGCAGCCGGCCAGCACTAGATCTGCCCGCTCGACGCTGATGCAGTTGTTGTTGACGCGCGCCTCGTAGTTCATGCCGAGCAGCTTCTGGATCGTCGCGGTGACGTCGCCATCGTTCATCCAGATGCCGTCGATGCGGCGGCGATCGTAGCGCGACAGATTGAGGAACACGCCGGCGAGCGTGGTCACGGTGCCCGAGGTGCCGAGCATGTGCATGTCGCGCAGGTCCTTGCCGTGCTCGGCCGCGAACGGCGCGACGTGGCGGGCGACCTCATCGATCATCCGCGCATACATGTCTCTGGTGACGTTCTTGCCGCCGAAATGTTCGGCCAGCGTGACGACGCCGAGCGGGATCGACATCCACGCCTTGATGCGCGGCGGCGCATCGGGCACGCCGGGATCGCGCTCGATCCGCACCAGCTCGGTCGAGCCGCCGCCGATGTCGAACAGGATGGCGCCCCGCCCCTTCGGGTCGAGCAGCGGCGAGCAGCCGATCACGGCGAGCGTTGCCTCGGTCTCGCGATCGATCACCTCGAGCTCGATGCCGGTCTCGGCTGCGACGCGCGCGCGGAAGCTTTCGGCATTGCCGGCGGCGCGGCAGGCCTCGGTGGCGATCAGCCGCAGCCGGCGGGCCTTGCGATAGCGGATCTTGTCGCTGCAAATGGCCAGCGCGGCGATCGCCCGCTCGATTGCGGCCTCGCTGATCGAGCCGGTCGCGGCGATGCCCTCGCCGAGCCGGATGATCCGCGAGAAGGAATCGACCACGCGGAACCCGTCGCCGGTGGGACAGGCGATCAACAGCCGGCAATTGTTGGTGCCGAGGTCGAGCGCGGCGTAGACGCCGCTCTCCGCGGCCGCTGCAATCAGCCCTGACGGGGCTTCGCCGGCCGGAGGGCCGTCACAAAGCCGCACATAGTCATTCATCAAAACACTGTCTTTCCGCAGGACCCAAAGAGCAATCCAGGGGGATTCTTGGGGCCCGCCGAATAATTGTCCGTTCACGGAAACTTTAGCAGCGTCAAAGCCCTACGCAAACTCCGTTCACATTGGGTCCATGCCCAATCGGGCGTTGTCGTTAAGGGGGGCGTGCGTTATCTCGTCTGCGCCCCCAAACTCCAGCAAATCCGGGCATTTCAGGTCATTTTCGATGCAAGATCATACGCCGCCCGCCTCCCTCGAAAACGCTATCGCACTGCAAAAATACGGTGTCGGACAGCCTGTTCGACGAAAGGAGGACGACACCCTGGTGCGCGGCAAGGGCAAATACACCGACGACTTCTCCCTGCCCGGCCAGGCTTACTGCTGGATGGTCCGCTCCTCCCATGCCCACGGCATCATCAAGGGGATCGATACGGAAGCCGCCAAGGCGATGCCGGGCGTGCTCGGCGTCTGGACCGGCGCCGACCTGGCGGCCGCGGGCTACAACCCCTTCACCTGCGGCCTGCCGCTGAAGAATCGCGACGGCTCGCCGCTCAAGCAGACCAACCGCCCGGCGCTCGCGACCGACAAGGTGCGCTTCGTCGGCGATCCCGTCGCCTTCGTGGTCGCGGAAACCGCGGCGCAGGCTCGCGATGCGGCTGAAGCCGTCGAGCTCGATATCGAGCCGCTGCCCGCGGTGACGGACGCGGCCGAAGCGACCAAGCCGGGCGCGCCGCAGCTCTATGACAACATCCCCGACAATGTCGCGCTGGACTATCATTATGGCGACACCGCCAGGATCGAGGCCGCGTTCGCTGCCGCCGCGCACGTCACAAAACTCGACATCGTCAACACCCGCGTCGCCGTGGTCTCGATGGAGCCGCGCGTCGCGCTGGCGCATTACGACAAGAAAACCGAACGCTTCACGCTGCAGGTGCCGACCCAGGGGGTCTCCGGCAACAAGGCGATCCTGGCGCGCCTGCTCAACGTGCCCGCCGACAAGGTCCGCATCCTCACCGGCAATGTCGGCGGCTCGTTCGGGATGAAGAACCTCAACTATCCCGAATACACCTGCATCGCGCATGCGGCGCGCGAGCTCGGCCGTCCCGTGAAGTGGCTCGACGAGCGCTCGACCAGCTTCCTGTCCGACAGCCAGGGCCGCGCTCAGCTGATCCATGCCGAGCTCGCGCTCGACGCCGACGGCAAGTTCCTCGCGGTGCGGCTCTCCGGCTACGGCAACCTCGGCGCCTACATCACCGGCGTCGCGCCGGGCCCGCTGTCGCTCAACACCGGCAAGAACCTCGCCAGCGTCTACCGCACGCCCCTGCTCGGCGTCGACATCAAGACGGTCGTGACCAACACCACGCTGATGGGGGCCTATCGCGGCGCCGGCCGGCCCGAGGCCAATTACTACATGGAGCGGCTGATCGACGCCGCCGCCGACGAGATGGGCATCAACCGCCTCACACTGCGCAAGCGCAACTTCATCAAGCCGTCGCAGCTGCCGTTCCCGGCCGCCTCCGGCGTCACCTATGACAGCGGCGATTTCGCCGGCGTGTTCCAGAAGGCGCTGGAAATCTCGGACTACGAGAACTTCGCCAGGCGCAAGAAGGAGAGCAAAAAGAGCGGCAAGCTGCGCGGCATCGCCGTCGGCTCCTATCTCGAGGTCACCGCGCCGCCGAGCGGCGAGCTCGGCAAGATCACCTTCGAGCCCGACGGCTCGGTAAAGCTCACCACCGGCACGCTGGATTATGGCCAGGGCCATGCCACGCCGTTCGCGCAGGTGCTGTCCGAGCAGCTCGGCGTCCCCTTCGAGAAGATCACCCTCGAACAGGGTGACAGCGATCTGGTGCGCTTCGGCAACGGCACCGGCGGCTCGCGCTCGATCACCGCGACCGGACAGGCGATCGTCGAGGCTTCCGCGCTGGTGGTCGAAAAGGGCAAGAAGGCGGCCGCGCACATGCTGGAGGCCTCCGAGGCCGACATCGAATTCGGCCAGGGCCGCTTCACCATCGCCGGCACCGACCGTTCGATCGGCATCATGGAGCTCGCCGAGCGGATGCGCGAAAGCAAGATGCCCGAGGGCACGCCGGAGACGCTCGACGTCGATCACGCCACCAAGGAGACGGCGTCGACCTTCCCGAACGGCTGTCACGTCGCCGAGGTCGAGATCGATCCCGACACCGGCGTGACGCGGATCGTGCGCTACTCGGCCGTCAACGATTTCGGCACCGTGGTCAATCCGATGATCGTCGCCGGCCAGCTCCATGGCGGCGTCGCGCAAGGCATCGGCCAGGCGCTGATGGAGGAAGTCAGCTACGATGGCTCGGGCCAGCCGATCACCGGCTCGTTCATGGACTACGCGCTGCCGCGCGCCGGCGACGTGCCGTCGATGCTGGTCGGCGATCACCCCTCGCCGGCGAAATCCAATCCGCTCGGCACCAAGGGCTGCGGCGAAGCCGGCTGCGCCGGCAGCCTCGTCTGCATCGTCAATGCCGTGGTGGATGCGCTGTCGGAGTACGGCATCAAGCACATCAACATGCCGCTGACGCCGGAACGCGTCTGGCGCGCGATCCAGGACGCCAAGGCGAAGGCGGCGTAAGGCGCCGCTTCAGCATCACTCACCGCTGTCATCGCCCGCGCAAGCGGGTGATCCAGTATTCCAGAGACGTCAGCGATAGAACCGACAGGCTGCGGCGTACTGAATACCCCGCATGCGCGGGGTATGACACCTGTTGGTGCGGACGGGCTTTGCCCCTTCCCTACGCCGCAGCCTGCTCGCGCGGCTGGGTGATGGCGATGTGGTGGCAATGCGCGAGCGGCGTGCCGTTGCCGAGCACCAGCGCGTCGAGCTCGACGAAGCGGTGGCCCTTCTTGTCGTAATTGCCGGTCACCTTGGCGCGCGCGGTCAGCTCCTCGCCGATCTTGCCCGCCGACAACAGCTGCATGCGGGTGCCGACATGGATCCACGGCCCGAGGATCGCATTGTCAACCAGCACCTTGTTCATCACCCGCGGCAGCAGGCCGGGATGGCCGAGACCTTCGCGCAAGTAGATCGGGTCGGTCTCGCGGATATCGGCGAGATATTCCCTGGCGGCATCACCGGACCAGTCGCGCGGGATGGTGCCGAGCCACTTGCCCTCTTCATAGGACGACGCGCTGACCGGCTTGCGCTCGGCGACGGCCGCGACCTGCTTGTAATCGTCGAGCACAAATTTCGGCGCTGAGGCCGGCAGCGACGCGGTGCCGGTGGCGCAGAGCTCGCCGCGGCTATGGAGCTCGATCATGAGCCCATCGCCGGTTTCCTGTCCGGTCAATTCCGCGATCTCGCCGTCATAGACCGGCTTCACGAAGCGGGCCTCGATCAGGCCGCGTTCCAGGAAATCGCGGCCCCACTTCTCGACCGGCAGGTGCATCATGTAGGCCATCACATCGACGCCGGGCACCAGACCGCCGGAAAAGCCGAACTTCCGCGCCACGGTGTCGTCGTGGATCTTGTTCTCGGACAGTTTCGAGGTGTTGTACGCCGAGACGCGGTAGGCCTGCGATCCGGTCTGCGAGTTCATGGGGTTTTCCCTTATTTCCGTTGTTTTTCTGGTGACAATGGTAGTCGAACGAAAAGGCATGGCAAGCCTCTCGTTTTGCTCGCAATTTTCCGCGCCATGGAGTACACGCAGGCCGCGCCCGCCAACCACCAGATCGATGACTGAAACCCCTGCACAGACCCGCATCTATGTCGACGCCGACGCCTGCCCGGTGAAGGACGAAATCTACCGCGTCGCGATCCGGCTCGGGGTGCCCGTCAGCGTGGTCGCGGGCAATTTCATCCGCGTGCCGCAGGATCCCCTGATCGAGCGCATCGCTGCCGGTTCCGGCATGGATGCCGCCGACGACTGGATCGCGGAGCGCGCGCATGAGGGCGACATTGTCATCACCGCGGACATTCCGCTGGCGAGCCGCTGCGTCAAGGCCGGCGCCGATGTGATCGCGCCGAACGGCAAGCCGTTCACCGAACAATCGATCGGCATGACGCTCGCTGTACGCAATCTGATGACCGATCTGCGCTCTTCGGGTGAGATCACCGGCGGGCCGAAATCATACTCGCCGCGCGACCGCTCGAATTTCCTGGCGGCGCTCGACCAGACCATCCGCCGCATCCAGCGCCGTCGCGCCGAGCAGGCGCCGGCAAACGGGAATTAGCGCGATGGCCCCACCGCTCATCCAGCTCAAGGACATCAGCCTGACGTTTGGCGGCACGCCGCTGCTCTCCAGCGTCGAGCTGTCGGTCTCCGCGGGCGAACGCGTCTGCCTGATCGGCCGTAACGGCTCCGGCAAATCGACGCTGCTGCGCATCGCGGCCGGCCTGGTCGAACCTGACTCCGGCAGCCGTTTCGTGCAGCCCGGTGCCACCATCCGCTATCTACCGCAGGAGCCGGATTTCGGCGACCACAAGACGACGCTGGCCTATGTCGAAGCGGGCCTTGGCCCCGGCGACGACCACTACCAGGCGCGTTATCTGCTCGAACAGCTCGGCCTCACCGGCGAGGAAGATCCCGCGCACGTCTCCGGTGGCGAGGCGCGCCGCGCGGCGCTGGCACGGGTGCTGGCGCCTTCGCCCGACATCCTGCTGCTGGACGAGCCGACCAACCATCTCGATTTGCCGACCATCGAATGGCTCGAAGGCGAATTGGAGAGCCGGCGCTGCGCGCTGGTCCTGATCAGCCACGACCGCCGCTTCCTCACCAATCTGTCGCGCACCACCGCCTGGCTCGACCGCGGCCAGATCCGGCAGATCGAGCGCGGCTTCGGCGCCTTCGAGGCGTGGCGCGACGAGGTGCTGGCGGAGGAAGAACGCGAGCAGCACAAGCTCGACCGCAAGATCGTCAACGAAGAGCACTGGCTGCGCTACGGCGTGTCCGGCCGCCGCAAGCGCAACGTCAAGCGGCTCGGCAATCTCTTTGCGCTGCGCGATCAGCGCCGCGACTACCGCGGCGCCACCGGCAATGCCACGCTCGCCGCCGCCGAGGCCGAGAAATCCGGCCGCCTCGTGATCGAAGCGAAGACCATCACCAAGGCCTATGGCGAGCGCACGATCGTCGATACCTTCTCGACCCGGATCCAGCGCGGCGACCGCGTCGGCATCGTCGGCCCGAACGGCGCCGGCAAGACCACGCTGGTGCACCTTCTGATCGGCAACGATCCGCCCGATTCCGGTTCGGTGCGGCTCGGGGCCAATATCGAGATGGCGACGCTCGACCAGCATCGCGAGAGCCTCGATCCGAAGCTGACCTTGGCCGAGGCGTTGACCGGTGGCCGCGGCGACCACGTCATGGTCGGCGACAAGTCGAAGCACGTCATCGGCTACATGAAGGATTTCCTGTTCGCGCAGGAGCAGCGCGGCACGCCGCTGGAAGCCCTCTCCGGCGGCGAGCGCGGCCGCCTGATGCTGGCGCGCGCGCTCGCCAAGCCGTCGAACCTCTTGATCCTGGACGAGCCGACCAACGACCTCGATCTCGAAACCCTCGACGTGCTCGAGGACATGCTCGGCGATTACGACGGCACCGTGATCCTGATCAGCCACGACCGCGATTTCCTCGACCGCGTGGTGACGTCGGTGATCGTGCCCGAAGGCCAGGGCCGCTGGATCGAATACGCCGGCGGCTATTCCGACATGCTGGCGCAGCGCGGCGCCGACGTGAAGCGCGAGACGGTGAAGGCGGACGCTCCGGCCGAGGAGAAAAAGGAAGCCAGGGCCGCGGCACCCGAAGCGGCCCCCAGGCGCCGGCTTAGCTTCAACGAGAAGCACGCGCTGGAAACTTTGCCGAAGACGATCGACAGACTGCACGCCGAGATCGCAAAGCAGCAGAAGCTGCTCGACGATCCCGACCTCTATGCGAAGGATCGCAAGAAGTTCGATGCTGCTTCAGCGGCGATCGCCAAGGCGCAGGACGAGCTCGCCGCCGCCGAGGACCGCTGGCTCGAGCTCGAAGTGCTGCGCGAAGAGATCGAACAAGCATGATGCGTAGCATGGGTAGAGCGCAGCGAAACCCATCATGACGCAACGAAGGAATTCGATGGGTTTCGTTTCGCCCTACCCATCCTACGAGGCCGGAGAAGAGACATCATGACCACGCCCCTCGCCGCCAAGATCGCCAAGGAATACGGCACACCCTGCGCCGTGATCGACATGGACCGTGTCGAGCGCAACATCGCGCGCATCCAGAAGGCCTGCGACGAGGCCGGCGTCGCCAACCGGCCGCACATCAAGACCCATAAGAACCCGATGCTGGCGCAGCTGCAGATCAAGGCAGGCGCCAAGGGCATCACCTGCCAGAAGCTCGGCGAGGCCGAGATCATGGCCGACAGCGGCATCGACGACATCCTGATCAGCTACAATCTGCTCGGCGACGAGAAGATGGCGCGGCTCAGCGCGCTGCAAAGCAAGGCCAACGTCACCGTCGCGGCGGATAATTCGGTCGTGATCGGCGACCTGCCGAAGGCGGCAGCCGCGTCCGGCCGCCCGCTCTCGGTCGTCGTCGAATGCGACACCGGGCGCAAGCGCGCCGGCGTCGAGACCCCGGCCGAGGCGATCGCGCTGGCGCGCGAGATCGCCGGCTCCAAGGGCCTGAGCTTTGCCGGCTTCATGCTGTACCCGACCGAGACCGGTTGGGTGGATGCGCAGAAGTTCTACGACGAGGCGCTGGCCGGCGTGCGCGCCCACGGCCTCGATGCGACAATCGTCTCCACCGGCGGCACGCCGAACCTCGTCAATCTCGGCAGACTGAAGGGCGGCACCGAGCACCGCTTCGGCACCTATATCTACAACGACCGCATGCAGGTCGCCGCCGGCGTCGCCACCTGGGACGATTGCGCGCTGCATATCTATTCCACCGTGGTCAGCCGCGCCGGCCCGGAGCGCGGGATCCTCGATGCCGGCTCCAAGACGCTGACCTCGGACACCGGCGGCCTCGAAGGCCACGGCCTGATCCTCGAACATCCCGAGGCCAAGATCGCACGCTTTGCCGAGGAGCACGGCTTCCTTGATCTGTCCCGCAGCAACACGCGGCCCAATGTCGGCGACGTCGTGCGGATCGTGCCCAACCACGTCTGCGTCGTCGTCAACATGATGGACGAGGTGGTGATGGTGCGCGGCGAGGAGATCATCGGCGCGTTGCCGGTCGCGGCAAGAGGGAAGCTGCGCTAGCGACAATCTGTAGGATGGGTAGAGCGCAGCGAAACCCATCATGCTTCCGCGCGGATCGAAGTCGATGGGTTTCGCTTCGCTCTACCCATCCTACGAATCTACCCCCGGATCAGCGCCTGCAGCTCGCGGTCGAGCGCATCGCGAAACACTTCGATCGGCCGCGCCAGGCGGCCCGCGGGCGGGCGGTGCACGATCCAGGCGCGGACCGCCGGATTGAATTCCGCGATCTTCACGGTCTTGAGCCGGCTGCGGATCGGGCTTCGTTTCAACGCCACCGGCGTGACGAGGCCGATACCGAGCCCGCGCGCCACCAGCGACAGGCGCAATTCGCTGTCGAGCGCCTCGACCGCGATGGTGAACGGCAGATGCGCCGCATCGAAATGGCGCTTCAGCGTCTGGCGGAAACCGCAACCGTCCTGGTTGATCACCCACCCGGTCCGCGACAGCCATTCGAGGTCGACGAATTTCGGCGTCTTCATCTCGCGCGCGACGACGAACACCACCGGCTGCGCGCCGAGATCGGAGGCCACGAGATCGTCGGGCGGCGCGGTGCCGTCGGGCAGGCAGACCGCAGCGGCGTCAAGCTCGTTGCGGCTCACCCGCTCCATATGATTGGGCGACCAGCCCGAGACGACGCGCACCGCAAGCGAAGGGAATTCGCCGCGCACCGCATCGAGCGGTCCGGTCAGCCCCGCCTCCGACAAAAACGGCGTCAGGCCGAGCCTGAACTCGCCGCGTACCACGCCGTCATTGGCGACGCCTGACTTGAGGTCGTCGAGCATGCGCAGCACGCGGCGACCCTGCTCATAGGCCTCGATCCCCGCAGCCGTCGGCTTCAGCGGCTTCGACAGCCGGTCGAGCAGCTGCGCACCCAGCATCTCCTCGAGATTCTGAATCCGCCGCGTCACGCCGGGCTGGGTCAGGTTCAGCCGCGCTGAGGCCGCGACGATCGATCCGGTCTCCACCACGGCGACGAACGCAACAAGGTCATGGGTGTTCATAACAAACTCGCATATTCTTCATCAACTTATTTGAATTGTAGCATATTATGCCGATCCCCTAAAGGGGTCTCGCCACTCCGTCGCGAGGTCCCATGACGATTTCCGAAGCCACCAAGCTCTCCCCGGCGCGCGCCGTCTCCGTGCGTCCCCTGATCTGGATCGGCGCCATCACGACCGGCACCGTCGTCACCAATCTGTTTGCGCCGCAGATCCTGGTTGGCCTGATCAGCCGATCGCTCGACATGACCGCGCTGCAGGCCGGCCTGATCTCGACGCTGACCCTGCTCGGCTACGCGCTCGGGCTGTTGCTGCTGGTGCCACTGGTCGACCTCGTCGAGAACAGGCGGCTGATCCTGCGCACACTCGCCTGCGCCATCATCGCGGCGGTCGGCACCGCGATGGCGCCGACGCCGCTGATTTTGTTGGCCGCCACCTTCATCCTCGGCGCCTCCTGCGCCGCGATCCAGATGGTGGTGCCGCTGGTCGCCTCGATGGTGCCGCCGGAACGCCGGGGACAGGCGATCGGCGATGTCATGAGCGGGTTGATGATCGGCATCCTGCTGTCGCGGCCGATGGCGAGCCTGATCGCCGACAGTTGGAACTGGCGCGGCTACTACCTCACCTCGGCCGTGCTGATGGCCGTGCTCGGTGGCGCGCTGGCGCGCTACCTGCCGACGCTGCAGCCCACGACGAAGGTCAGCTACGGCCCGCTGCTGCGTTCGTTCCCAAGATTGCTGCGCGAGGAACCGGTGCTGCGCGTGCGTGCCTGGACCGCCGCGCTGGTGATGGCATCGTTCACCGCTTTTTGGGCCGCGGTGGCGCTGCGGCTGCCGGATGCGCCGTTCAAGCTCGATGCCAAGGGCATCGCGCTGTTCGCGCTGATCGGCGTGGCCGGGGCGGCGGCGACCCCGATCGCCGGGCGCTGGGGCGACCGAGGTTTCGCGCGGCCGTTGCTGATCGTCTCGCACCTTCTCATCGTCGGCGCGCTCGCGCTGTGCGCTTGGGCAGGCATGACCGAATCGCGGATCACGGCCCTCGCGCTGCTTGGCGTCGGCGCCGTGCTGCTCGATTTCGGCATCACCACCGACCAGACACTCGGCCGCCGCGCCGTCAATTTGTTGCAGCCCGAGGCGCGCGGCCGGATCAACGGCCTGTTCGTGGCGCTGTTCTTCATCGGCGGCGCGGTCGGCGCAGCCGCGGCGTCCGCGGCGTGGAGCTTTGGCGGCTGGACGGCGGTCTGCGCGGTGGCCGCCACGTTCGGCGTGCTGGGGTTCATGACCGACATCGCGACGAAGACGGGATCGGAATGACCAGGTTTACGCGGCGCGTTGCGCGAGCCAGTTCAACGCGCCCTTCCCCGCGGCGCGCCCCGTCGCAAACGATGCCTGCAACAGATAGCCGCCGGTCGGCGCCTCCCAGTCGAGCATCTCGCCGGCGGCGAAAACACCGGGTAGCCGACGCAGCATGAAGTGCGCGTCGAGCTCGTCGAACCTGATCCCGCCGGCGCTCGAGATCGCGCGCGCGATCGGCGCCACGCCCGATATCTCGATCGGCACCGCATTGATTAGCCCGGCCAGTTCAGCCGGCGGCAGCGCGGCCAACGATCGGCCGGAGACCGCTGCTGCCTCCTGCAACAGCCCGATGCCGACGGGCGAGAGCTGCGCCGCCTTGCGCAGGAAGTTGGAGAAGGATTGCTTGCCCTTCGGCTCCGACAGCCGCGCGACCAGTTCGTCGCGTGCAGCATCGGGCCGCAGCGCCACGCTGAGCGTCGCCGTTCCCCTGGCGAGCACCGCCTCGCGCAATTCCGCCGACAGCGCGTAGATCGCGCCGCCCTCGATCCCGGTGCGGGTGACGATCGCCTCGCCGCGCACGGTGTGCGGTCCGATCGTGAGGGCGACGCCCTTGAGCGGCTGGCCCTCAAACCGGTCACGAAAGACATTCGACCATGCGACTGTGAAGCCGGAATTGGCCGGTTTCATCGGCGCCACGGCAATGCAGTTCGCCGCGAGGATCTCCGCCCAGGCGCCATCCGAGCCGAGCCGCGGCCAGCTCGCGCCGCCGAGCGCGAGCACGACTGCGTCAGCGTTGGCCACGCGCGGGCCGTCCGGCGTCTCGAACAGCAGTCCGCCGCGCGCGTCCCAACCGATCCAGCGATGCCGGAATGCGAACGCAACGCCCGCGGCATCGAGCCGCCGCAGCCAGGCTCGCAGTAGCGGCGATGCCTTGAACGCTTTTGGAAACACGCGGCCGCTGGTACCGACGAAGGTCGGCTCCCCCAGCGCCTCGCTCCAGGCCCGTAGCGCATCGGGCGGAAACGCCTCGACCGCGGCCTTCAGGTCCGGCATCGCCTCGCGATAGCGCTTGAGGAAATCGGCCAGCGGCTCGCTGTGGGTGAGATTGAGCCCGCCGCGCCCGGCCATCAGGAACTTGCGGCCCGCCGACGGCATCGCGTCATAGACAGTGACCTGCGCACCGCCCGCCGCAAGCGTTTCCGCCGCCATCAGGCCGGCGGGACCGGCTCCGATGACGGCGACGCTCATGCTCAGAGCTTGATCCCGGCCCGCGCGGCGGCCTGGGCGACATACTTCTGCGTCTGCTCGAACGCGCCCTGCAACGCCTTCGCGGTCGACATATCGCTGATGTCCTTGAAGTGCGCGGCGACGCCGTCGGGGGTCCATTCGGATTGCGGCAGGTTGACGCCTTCGGTCTCCAGCACGCGGATCACCGCGAACGAGCCGGCACCTGCGCCCATGATGGTGCGGGTCGGCGCATCCTCCGAGAGCAGGAATTCGACCGCCGGCGTGATCGCTTCCGGCTTCATCAGCGCCAGCGCCTGCGGCGGCAGCAGCTCCTCGGTCATGCGGGTCGCCGCGGTCGGCGAGATGGTGTTGACCTTGATGTTGTTCTTGCGCCCCTCTTCGGCGAGCACGTTCATCAGGCCGACCATGCCGGCCTTCGCCGCGCCGTAATTGGCCTGGCCGAAATTGCCGAACAGGCCGGACGACGAGGTCGTCAGCACGATGCGACCGTAGTTGCGCTCGCGCATGCCGGCCCACACCGCCTTGCAGCAATAGAAGGTGCCGGTGAGATGCACGTCGAGCACCTTGGCCCAGTCGGCGACCTCGAGCTTGGTGAACGACTTGTCGCGCAGGATGCCGGCATTGGCGCAGAGCAGATCGACGCTGCCCCACTCCTTGGTGGCGCGCTCGACCATCGCGGTGACCTGCTCGAAGTTCGAGACGTCGGCGCCGTCGGCCATCGCGGTGCCGCCGGCCTTGCGGATCTCCTCGACCACGGTCTCGGCCGGCGACAGCGAACCGCCGGTGCCGTCGCGCGCGCCGCCGAAATCGTTGACCACGACCTTGGCGCCGCGGCTGGCGAGCCCCAGCGCGTGCGCCCGCCCAAGACCATTGCCCGCGCCGGTGACGATAGCGACGCGTCCGTCGAACCTGATTGCCATGCCGTTATTCCTGCTCTGACTTCCCTTCTCCCCTTGTGGGAGAAGGTGGCGCGAAGCGCCGGATGAGGGGTTCTCTCCACGGATGAGCACGCGGAGAGAAACCCCTCACCCGGCTCCATCTCGCTCCGCTCGATTGCGCCACCCTCTCCCACAAGGGGAGAGGGTGAGTGCCCGAGCGGCATGAAAAGGTTGGAGACTTTTGAGCAGCGATGGATGGCCGGGTCAAGCCCGGCCAAGACCCAAGAAGGCCAGACCCAAGTCGGCCACCGGGCGCGCTAGACGGAAGGGGTCATCGACCCGCAGGGTTTCAGGCTTTTGAGCAGGTGCCCGCTCCAGCACTCATGATGCTCCTGGGCGTAGCTCAGCGAGCCAATCACAATCAAACCGACTACGACAAGTCCGGCGACGATGTTCTGTACCATGGCTGCCACTCCCGGGACCGCACCGCCTCAACGGGGGCATGATGGACACCAGGGATCAAAGCCGTCAATGCGCTATGTGGATCGGTGGTGCAACGCACCACCTGTGAAGGCGGGTCGAGGCGGGCTCACTCCACCTCTCCCGCTAGCGGGAAAAGTGGAGCTACTCAACCATCCCTCAGCTGAAATAGATCAGGCCGAGCCAGTCTGCGACCAGCGCGGGCTTCTCTTCGCCCTCGATCTCGACCGTGACGTTGGTGCGCGACAGCAGTTCCTTCGGCTTCCGCAGCGTGGCTTCGGCCAGCACGAAGCGGCCGCGGACGCGCTTGCCCGAGCGCACCGGCGAGATGAAGCGCAGCTTGTCGAAGCCGTAATTGACGCCCATCGCGGTGCCCTCGAGCACCGGCATCACCTCGTAGGACATGATCGACAGCAGCGACATCGTGAGGAAGCCATGGGCGATCGTGGTGCCGAACGCAGTCTCCTGCTTCGCGCGCTCGGGATCGACGTGGATGAACTGGTGATCCTCGATTACGTCGGCGTAGGTGTCGATGCGGCCCTGATCCATCAGGTGCCATGAGGACACGCCGATCTCCTTGCCGACCATGCCCTGGTAGGTTTCCAGCGACACCGGCGGCTTCTTCCAGACTTCGTTCATTGGCTAACCTCCGCTAACCGGAGGTCCGCACCTTCTGCAGCTCCGGAAATTCTTCCTCGCGGAACTCGGCTCCGCGCAACGCATCGCTTCTGACATCGTCATGTTCGAGCCGGCGCAACTGCACACGACGGATCTTTCCAGAAATCGTCTTCGGCAGTTCGGTGACCAGCTCGATCTTGCGGATGCGTTTAAACGGTGCGAGCCGCGTGTGCAAATGTTTGAAGATCGACAGCGCCGTCTCCGGGGTGCGCTCGACGCCTGATACCAGCAATATATAGGCCTTCGGGACCGCCAGCCGGATCGGGTCCGGGCTCGGCACCACGGCAGCTTCCGCCACCGCATCATGCTCGAGCAGCACGCTCTCCAGTTCGAACGGCGAGATGCGGTAGTCGGAGGACTTGAACACGTCATCGGTGCGGCCGACGAAGGTGAGATAGCCCTCGTCATCGGTGAACACGACGTCGCCGCTGCGGTAGATCGCGCCGTCGGTGCCGATCAGCTTGCCGTCGTCGCCCTGATAGCCCTGCATCAGGCCCGCCGGCCGCTCAGTGCCGAGCAACAGCGTCACTTCGCCCTCCTTCGCGGCGTGGCCGTCATTATCGGTGACCTGGACGCGATAGCCTGGCAGCGGCCGGCCCATCGAGCCGACCTTCACCTTCTGCCCCGGCGAATTGCCGGCCAGCGCCGTGGTCTCGGTCTGGCCGTAGCCGTCGCGGATGGTCAGGCCCCAGGCCGATTTGACCTGGTCGATGATCTCGGGGTTGAGCGGTTCGCCGGCGCCGCACACTTCACGCAGGCTCATTTTGAAGTCCGACAGTTGCTCCTGGATGAACATCCGCCACACCGTCGGCGGCGCGCACAGCGTGGTGACGCCGCAGCGGCCTATGATCGAGAGCAGTCCTTTCGCCTCGAAGCGTGGCTGGTTGACGATGAAGATCGTCGCACCGGCATTCCATGGCGCGAAGAAGCAGCTCCAGGCATGCTTGGCCCAGCCGGGCGATGAGATGTTGAGATGAATGTCGCCGGGCTGCAGGCCGATCCAGTACATCGTAGAGAGATGGCCGACCGGATAGCTGCGCTGGCTGTGCCGCACCAGTTTCGGCTTTGCCGTGGTGCCCGAGGTGAAATACAGCAGCATCGGGTCGTCGGCCTTGGTCGGGCCATCAGGCGTGAACGCCTCGGGTGCCTTCGCCGCATCCTCGAACGGCAGCCAGCCCTCGTTCGTCTGCGCCGCGCCGACCACGATGCGCACGAGCTTGTCGCCGCCGAGGCCCACGAACTTCGCGACCTGATCCTGCGTGGCAACCACCGCCTTCGCCTTGCCGCGATCGAGCCGGTCGCGCAATTCATCCGCCGTCAACAGCGTGGTGGCGGGGATCACGACCACGCCGAGCTTCATCGCCGCCAGCATGGTCTCCCACAGCGGCACCACATTGCCGAGCAGCAGCAACAGATGATCGCCGCGCTGCAGCCCCTGCGCGCGCAGGAAGTTCGCGACCCTGTTGGAACGGCGCGACAGCTCGGCGAACGACAGCTTGGTCTCGTTGCCGCTGGCCGCATCGACGATCCACAGCGCCGGACGGTCGCGGCTGTCGGCATTGTGCGCCAGTTCGGCGTCGAACCAGTCGAGCGCCCAGTTGAACGGCACGGGATCCGGCCAGCGGAATCCCTTTACCGCTGCATCATAGTCGGTGCGGTGCTTGAGCAGAAAGGCGCGTGCGTCCTGAAATGTGGTCATGGGGTCTCACCGCGTTCACCGCCGTCATCCTGAGGAGCCGCGAAGCGGCGTCTCGAAGGATGGGCCACGGGCACCGCATCCTTCGAGGCTCGCTGGCGCTCGCACCTCCGGATCACGGACCCAACATTATTTCCCAGCGAGGCTCCGAACGTGCTGGATAATTCCGGAAAAGTCGACCCCGCCGTGGCCCGACGCGTCGAATGTCTTATAGAGCTCCTGCGCATGCTTGCCGAGCGGCGTCACCGCGCCGGCGGCATTGGCGGCGTCCTGCGCCAGCGTCAGGTCCTTCACCATCAGGTTGGAGGCGAAACCCGGCTTGTAGTCATTGTTGGCCGGCGAAGTCGGCACCGGGCCGGGAACCGGGCAATAGGTGGTCAGCGACCAGCACTGCCCCGACGAGGTCGAGGCGACGTCGAACAGCGCCTGATGCGACAGGCCGAGCTTTTCGGCCAGCACGAAGGCCTCGCCGACCGCGATCATTGAGATGCCCAGGATCATGTTGTTGCAGATCTTGGCCGCCTGCCCTGCGCCGCCGCCGCCGCAATGCACGATCTTCTTGCCCATGTTGGCCAGCATCGGCTGCGCCGCCGCGAATGCCTCGGCCTCGCCGCCGCACATGAAGGTCAGCGTCGCGCCCTTCGCGCCGCCGGTGCCGCCGGAAACCGGCGCATCGACCGAGGCGATGCCGTGCTTGGCGGCCAGCGCATGCGCCTGCTTGGCGCTCTCGACGTCGATGGTCGAGCAATCGATGATCAGCGTGCCCTTGGCCATCGCCGGGAGCACCTCGTTCCAGACGCCGAGCACATGCTTGCCGGCCGGCAGCATGGTGATGACGACATCGGCGCCCTTCACTGCGCCGACGCCGCTCTCGGCGATCGCGGCGCCGTCGCTTCTGGCCTGATCGCGGGATGCTGCGACCAGATCGAACGCGGTCACCTTGTGGCCGGCCTTGACCAGATTGGCCGCCATCGGCCCGCCCATATTGCCGAGCCCGATGAATGCGACGTTTGCCATGGGAAGTCCTCCGCTTGCGACGTTTCTATTTGCTGTCAGGAAATTTCAGTTCATCGGCGCCGATCTCGGCGAAGTAAGGCGCCAGCATCTCCGGCGTCACGTCCTCGATCCGGGTGGGCTGCCATTTCGGATTGCGGTCCTTGTCGATCACGGCGGCGCGCACGCCCTCGCGGAAATCGTCGCTGGCAAACACTTCGAGCGCCGCGCGATATTCGCGCACCAGGCATTCCTCGAGCGTCTCGGTGGCGCGCGCCAATCGCAACAGTTTCAGTGTCACCACCATGCCGCGTGGGGACTTCTCGCCGAGCGTTTTCAGCGTGGCCTGCGCCAGCTCGGAGCCATCGGCTTTCAGCGCGTCAACGATGTCCTCCATGCGTCCGCGCGCGAACCAGCTGTCGATTTTGGCCTGTAGTGCGGCAACGGGACCGGATTTCTCTGCGGTGGCAAAGCCTGCAATCAGCCGGTCGATCTCGGCCGAGTTGGTGCCCGGCGCAACCTTAGTCAATGCCTCGCGCAGCGCCGGAAGCTTGACGCTCGGCACCACGGCATCGGCGAACTTCGCATAGATCGCGTCGGGTCCGTTCATCGTGGTGCCTGTGAGACCAAAATAGGTGCCGATCTCGCCCGGCGAGCGCGACAGCAGATAGGTGCCGCCGACGTCGGGGAAGAAGCCGAGCCCGACTTCGGGCATCGCAAGCTTGGTTCGCTCGGTCACCACGCGGTGCCGGCTGTGCGCCGACAGCCCGACGCCGCCGCCCATCACGATGCCGTCCATCAAGGCGACATAGGGCTTCGGGAATTGCTTGATCCGCGCGTTGAGGATGTACTCGTCGCGCCACAGGATCTTGCCGAGGTCGCCCTTGACCTTCGAGCTTTCCCAGAGCGCGCGGATATCGCCGCCGGCGCACAGGCCGCGCTCGCCGGCGCCTTCCAGCACGATAACTGCGACATCAGGATCGGCTTCGAACGCGTCCAGCGCCCTGTCGATGTCGTGGAACATCTCCAATGTCACGGCATTGATCGCCTTCGGCCGGTTCAGCCGGATGATGCCGGCCGCCCCTTCCTTGCGTGCAATCAGGTCGCCTTCGGCAGCGGCCACGTCATTCATCGTGCGCCCTCGATCAATTTGCGCGACACGATCAGCCGCATGATTTCATTGGTGCCTTCGAGAATCTGGTGCACGCGAAGATCGCGCACGATCTTCTCGACGCCGTATTCGCTGAGATAGCCGTAACCGCCATGCAGTTGCAGCGCCTGGTTGGCGACCTCGAAGCCGACATCGGTGCCGAACCGTTTCGCCATCGCGCACAGCATGGAGGCGTCAGGATCCTTGCGGTCGAGCGCGGCCGCTGCCCGCCACAGGAAGGTGCGTGCGGCTTCCAGTTCGGTTGCCATGTCGGCGATCTTGAACTGCAGCGCCTGGAATTCGTCGAGGCGTTTTCCAAAGGCCTTGCGGTCTTTCATATAGGCCAGCGCCTTGTCGAGCGCCGTCTGCGCGCCGCCGAGCGAGCATGCCGCGATGTTGAGACGGCCGCCGTCGAGACCGGCCATCGCGATCTTGAAGCCGATGCCCTCCTCGCCGAGCCGGTTTTCGACCGGCACGCGCGCGTTCTCGAACACCACGGCGCGGGTCGGCTGCGCATTCCAGCCCATCTTGCGCTCGTTGGCGCCGAACGACACGCCCGGCGTCTTGCCGTCGACGACGATCGTCGAGACGCCGCCGGGGCCATCGCCGCCGGTCCGCACCATCGCCACCAGGAGATCGGTGCTGCCGGCACCCGAGATGAACTGCTTCTGGCCGTTGAGCACATAATGATCGCCGTCGCGCACCGCGCGGGTGCGCAGCGCAGCGGCATCGGAGCCGGCGCCCGGCTCGGTCAGGCAGTAGCTCGCGAGCATCTCCATCGTGCAGAGCTTCGGTAGCCAGGTGTGGCGCTGGGTGTCGTTGCCATAGGCATCGATCATCCAGGACGCCATGTTGTGAATCGAGATGAAGGCCGAGGTGGTCGGACAGCCCGTCGCCAAGGCCTCGAAGATCAGCGCGGCGTCGAAGCGCGTCATCGCCGAGCCGCCGACATCGTCCTTGATGTAGATGCCGCCGATGCCGAGGCCTGCTGCCTCGCGCATCACCTCGACCGGAAAGTGCTTCTTCTCGTCCCATTCGAGCGCGTGCGGCGCGATCTTTTCCGCCGCAAACGCCCGCGCCATGTCGCGAACCGCGATCTGGTCCTCGTTGAGAGCGAACTGCATCATTGCCTCGCCCTGAACGGACTTACTTCATCGTCGGGATCGAGAACTCCGCACCGTCCTTGACACCGGACGGCCAACGCGAGGTCACCGTCTTGGTCTTGGTGTAGAAGCGGACCGAGTCCGGACCATGCTGGTTGAGATCGCCGAAGCCGGACTTCTTCCAGCCGCCGAAGGTGTAGTAGGCGATCGGCACCGGGATCGGAACGTTGACGCCGACCATGCCGACATTGACCTTGGCCGCGAAATCGCGCGCCGCGTCGCCGTCACGGGTGAAGATCGCAACGCCGTTGCCGTAGTCGTGGTCGGACGGCAGCGCCAGCGCCTCATGATAATCCTTGGCACGCACCACCGAGAGCACCGGGCCAAAAATCTCTTCCTTGTAGATCCGCATGTCCTTGGTGACGTTGTCGAACAGCGAACCGCCGAGATAGAAGCCGTTCTCGTAGCCCTGCATCTTGAAGCCGCGGCCGTCGACAGCGAGCGTCGCGCCTTCCTTGACGCCGATGTCGATGTAGCTCTTCACCTTCTCGACTGCCTCGCGGGTCACCAGCGGACCGTAGTCGGCCGACGGATCGACCGAGGTGCCGATCTTGAGCGACTCGACGCGCGGGATCAGCTTTTCCATCAGCCGGTCGGCGGTGGTCTTGCCGACGGGCACAGCAACCGAGACCGCCATGCAGCGCTCACCGGCCGAGCCGTAGCCGGCGCCGATCAGCGCGTCGACCGCCTGGTCCATGTCGGCGTCGGGCATGATGATGGCGTGGTTCTTGGCGCCGCCGAAGCACTGGCAGCGCTTGCCGGTCTGCGCGGCGCGTTCATAGATATACTGTGCAATGGGCGTCGAGCCGACGAAGCCGATCGCCTTGATATCGGGATCGTCGAGGATGGCGTCGACCGCTTCCTTGTCGCCGTTGACGACGTTGAGGATGCCGGCCGGCAGGCCCGCCTCGATCATCAGTTCGGCAAGCATCATCGGCACGCCCGGATCGCGCTCCGACGGCTTGAGGATGAAGGCGTTGCCGCAGGCGATCGCGGGCGCGAACTTCCACATCGGGATCATCGCCGGGAAGTTGAACGGCGTGATGCCGGCGACGACGCCGAGCGGCTGGCGCATCGAATAGATGTCGATGCCGGGGCCGGCGCCTTCGGTGTACTCGCCCTTCATCAGATGCGGGATGCCGCAGGCGAACTCGGCGACTTCAAGGCCGCGCTGGATGTCGCCCTTGGCGTCGGGGACGGTCTTGCCGTGCTCACGCGCCAGCAGTTCGGCGAGCTTGTCGTAGTCGCGCTGCACCAGCTCGACGAATTTCATCATCACGCGGGCGCGGCGCTGCGGGTTGGTGGCGGCCCATTCGCCCTGCGCAGCGCGGGCGTTTTCCACCGCGGCGCGAACTTCGGCCTTGGAGGCCAGCGCCACCTTGGCCTGGACGTCGCCGGTCATCGGCTCGAAAACGTCGGCCGTACGGCCCGAGGTGCCCTTGACCTCCTTGCCACCGATGAAATGTCCGATCGAGCGCATGAATATCCTCCCTTGAAGACCTGAATCGCCGCTCCTCGCGGCGAGATCGCTTTACAAACCCTAATGACCCTGCATTTTATAGGATTCAAGTCCGATAAATTGCACCTTAGATGTGCGGAAATGCAGGATCAAGGCGGCGACACAATCGACTGGGACGACTTCCGTTTCGTGCTTGCCATCGTGCGCGGCGGGTCGGTGTCGGCTGCCGCCAAGCAGCTCGGCGTCGATCATGCCACAGTGATCCGGCGTGTCGACCGGCTGGAAGGCCGCCTCTCCGCAAAACTGTTTGATCGGCGCAAGACCGGCTACCTGCTGACCGAGGCCGGCCAGCGCGTCGCCGACAGCGCCGAGGCGATGGAATCGACCATCGTCGCCAACCAGGAGGCGGTCGGCGGCTCGCGCGCGCATCTCACCGGCACGGTACGGATCGGCGCACCGGACGGCTTCGGCAGCCATTTCCTGGCCTCGCGGCTGGTTAAGTTCACCGAGCGGTATCCTGATCTCGATTTGCAGCTCGTTGCCACCGCGCGTCTGTTCTCGCTCTCCAAGCGCGAGGCCGACATCGCGATCAGCCTGACCATGCCGAAGGAGGGCCGCATCGTCGGCCGCAAGCTGCTCGACTACACGCTCGGGCTTTATGCCGCACCCAGCTATCTGGCGCAGACGCCAAAGATCGTCGCACGTGCCGACCTGCCGAAGCACCGCTTCGTCGGGTACATCGAGGAACTACTGTTCACGCCAGAACTGGACTATCTGCCGCAGGTCTCGCCGAAGATCTCGGCCAAATTCCGCAGCGCCAACCTGATCGCACAGCTCAACGCCACCATCGCCGGCTTCGGCATCGCGGTGCTGCCGCACTTCATGGCGTCCGCCCACCCCGAGTTGCAGCCGGTGCTGCCCGACGAGGTGCGGATCTCGCGCACCTTCTGGCTCCTGATGCACGCCGACAGCAAGGACCTCGCCCGCATCCGCGCTGTGGCAGACTATATCTACGAGACGGTGGAAGCCGAGCGCGCGCTGTTTGCCGGGCCGACGTGACTAGCGCTGTCCCTCGAGCTCAGTTTGAGAAATGCCTTGGCAGTGTGGCGCTTCATCCTTAAACCGCATTTTGGACGGATCCTGAGTAGGGAGTAACACTGTGCCCGACCCGGAAAGTCTTCCAATCGATCAGATTTACGTGCCCGTTAAGAAACGGAAAACCCTCAGGCCTGAGCTCGTTCAAGAAATCGCGGCGAGTATTCTGGAAGTTGGGCAACAAGTCCCCATTCTCGTTCGGCCTGATGAGGGCCGACTCGTTTTGCTCGAGGGGTTACATCGGCTCGAGGCCTGCAAGGCGCTTGGCGAGACAACCATCATCGGAGTCTGGGGTTCAGCAGAGACTGCTCACCACAAGACGCTGTTGTCCGACGGAGCCGAGACAGAGGCAGAGCGGGACAAAATGGCGAGATTGAAGAAGCTGCGCCTCGAGAGAGAAGCTGCCGAGAGATCGTCGGCTTGCGCAGACGCGATCGTGGGAACTGAATCAGCCGAGCTTCGGTCGGCTCGCTCCGGAACGAGTATCAGACGAGGGCCGTCGGGCGATCCACGATCAAAAACGAGGACGCTATCGGAATGGCTCACACAACAAAAGCGCGATGGCGGTCGCTATTGATTATTGCCTCGGCCGTCAAGGTCGGAGGGAGCATGCGAAGGGCCGTCACTCCGGAAGCCTCGCGGGGCTGAGGCCTTCCAAAGGGTGCCTCATGCCTTCGTTGCCGACGAAAGCTAAACAGGGGAGATCCGGCGCCTCGTCGCAGGAACGCCCCTAATTCGCTCTGGCACGCGGCTTCTTCGTCACCGCCGTCCGGCCGAGCACCGCCTCGCGGCCCGCGCTCAAGATCTCGTCGGACATTTCGCCATTGCCTGCGATCCGCGACATCACGATGGTGCCCAGCATGGTCGCGAGCGTGGCCATCGCCTGCTTGCGCGCGGTCTTGCGCGGCACGTCCTGGATCTGGTCGGTGATCATGTCGATCATCTGGTCGAGCTTGAGCGCAAAGGCCTTGCGGGTCTTCGGGCTTTCGCGGGCGATCTCGGCACCGAGCGCCGGCACCGCGCAGCCCTGGCCGGGATCGTCGCGATGCACCGCCGACAGGTAGCCGTCGACGATGGTCGCAAGCCGCTTCTCCGGCGGCACCTCCGCCGTGACCTTGCGCCAGCGCTCGTTGGCGCGGTCCATGGCGTAGTTGAAGGCCTCGATCACCAGCGCCTCGCGCGAGTCGAAATGCGCGTAGAAGCCACCATGGGTCAGGCCGGCGTCCTTCATCAGGTCGGCGACGCCGATGCCATGGGCGCCCTTCTCGCGCAGCCGCGTCGCGGCCTTCTTCACGATCCGCGCGTGGGTCTCCTGCTTGTGTTCTTTCGAATAGCGCATGCCGCTCTCATGGAATGTTTCTAATCATACAATAACAGATTTGCGCCCGGGATGCTGCAGTTATTTCGCTTTTGGTTCCCCGCCGAGCATGGAAAACGTCGCGGTCGCGTGCACTGCAAGATTGCCCTTGCCGTCGCGGACAAAACCTTCGGCGTAGCTGGTCTGGCGGCCAAGCTTGATTACCTTGCCCTCGGCCGAGATGGTTCCCGAGCGCGCCGAGAGCGGGCGCAGATAGGTCAGCTTGAGGTCGAGCGTGACAGAGGTCTGCCCCGCCGGCAGCAGGGTCGAGATCGCGCAGCCCATCGCGGTATCGAGCAGCGCGGCGGCGGTCGCACCGTGCAAGAGGCCGATGGTGTTCTCGAGGCTCTCATGCGGCTCGAGTTCCATCACGATCCGCCCCTCGTCGACAACCGTCATGCGGAAGCCGATTAGTTTTGCCATCGGCGGCGGCGGCAAGGAGCCGTCGCGGATCGCGCGCATCGCCTCGATCCCGGACATCGGCATCGCCACCCTGGCGACCGGCCCGGGGGCCTGCCATTCCACCACGCGCGTGCGCGTCAGTTCGGGCGAATGCAGGTCTGGTGTCTCGGCGGCGGTCATAACGGCTCCATTTATATGATTACTATAATTCTATAGATCCGCGCCATGCAGCGCAACCACAGGGCCAGTGCCTTGACAGAGACGGGCTTTGTCCGGGACATGGCCGCCATCAATTCCTGCGCCGGGACCTTTCCAATGGACATGCTCAATCCCCACTGCGGCATCGACCGCGACAGCAGAGGCGTCGTCCGCCTCACGATCTGCAACGCCGGCAAGCTGAACATCGTCAGCTCGGCCGTGACCAACGGCGTGTGCGAAGGCTTTGAGCAACTCGCGGCCGATCCGACCATCCGCGCCGTGATCCTGGCCGGCGAAAGCGAGCGCAGCATGATCGGCGGCGCCGACATCAAGGAAATGGCGACGCTCGACCAACGATCCGCGGAAGCATTCATCAGCCGCCTGCGCGATCTCTGCGAGGCCGTGCGCAAGTTCCCCGCGCCGGTGATTGCCCGCCTGCCCGGCTGGTGCCTCGGCGGCGGCCTTGAGGTCGCGGCCGCCTGCGACGTCCGCGTTGCCGCGCATGACGCGATGTTCGGCATGCCCGAGGTCCGCGTCGGCATCCCCTCGGTGATTCATGCCGCTTTGCTGCCGCGCCTGATCGGCTGGGGCCGCGCCCGCTGGCTGATGATGACAGCGGAGAACATCGACGCCCCCACTGCGCTCGCCTGGGGCCTGATCGACACGGTGGCGAAGCCCGGCGGCCTTGATGAGGCTGTCGAGCACACCGTGAAGGCGCTGCTGGAATGCGGCCCCGAGGCGCTGCGCATCCAGAAGGACCTGCTGCGGCAGTGGGAAGAGCTGCCGCTGACCGAGTCGGTGAACCTCAGCGTCGGCGTGTTCGGCAAGTCGTTCCAGACCGGCGAGCCGCAGCGCCTGCTGCAGGGATTTTTGGATCGCAAGCGGTAATATTGACACCTTGTAGCCCGGATGGAGCGCAGCGAAATCCGGGACGCGTCATCTGCGGATCAATCTGCCCCGGATTGCGCTGCGCTCCATCCGGGCTATCTGTGCGCCTTACAGAGTGTTGACCACAAACCCCAGCCGACTAGTCTAACCTCCATCGCGAGACGGGGCGCTCCAGATCGAGAACGTCGATCGGAACATGCTCTCTCGCGGACCGCCGCGCGCGCGGCCAACAACAATCACTTTCGGGACAGACGCACGGGGTCACAACTCAAGAGCTGCAGGAGGACATATGGTCCAAAAGCGCAACGTTCCCGGTATCCGACCCTATGATGCTCCGGCTGGCGGCTGGGGCGCCCTCAAGGCCACTGCGATCGCAGTGCGCGACCAGATGGATCTGGTCGAGGCACCGATCACGCTGCTCCGCACCAACAAGCCCGACGGATTCGATTGTCCGGGCTGCGCCTGGCCGGACAAGGAGCACACTTCCACCTTCCAGTTCTGCGAGAACGGCGCCAAGGCCGTGACCTGGGAGGCGACCAGCAAGCGCGTGACGCCTCAATTTTTCGCCGACCATACCGTCACCGAGCTGCTGACCTGGAGCGACTTCCATCTCGAGAACGAGGGCCGGCTGACCGAGCCCCTCGCCTATGACGCCGCCAGCGACACCTACCAGCCGATCGCCTGGGACGACGCCTTCGCGCGGATCGGCGAGAGCCTGCGCAGCCTGCCCGATCCCAACATGGCCGAATTCTACACCTCCGGCCGCGCCTCGAACGAGGCCGCGTTCCTGTTCCAGATCTTCGCGCGCGAATATGGCAGCAACAATTTCCCCGACTGCTCGAACATGTGCCACGAGGCGACCAGCGTCGGGCTGCCGCAATCGATCGGCATCGGCAAGGGCACGGTGTCGCTGGACGATTTCGACCATTGCGAGCTGATCATCGCGATGGGCCACAACCCCGGCACCAACCATCCGCGCATGATGGGCACGCTGTGGGAGGTCTCGCGCCGCGGGGTGCCGATCATCGTGTTCAATCCGTTGCGCGAACGCGCGCTGGAGCGCTTTGCCGATCCGCAAGACCCGATCGAGATGGCGACCCTTGGCTCGACGCGGATCGCCTCGACCTACTACCAGCCCAAGGTCGGCGCCGACGCCGCGGTGCTGAAAGGCGTCATGAAGGCGCTGATCGAGAAAGATGACGCGACGCACGACGTGCTCGACCACGCCTTCATCACCGAGCACACCAACGGCTTTGCGGCGTTCGCCGCCGACCTGCGTGCCACGGCGTGGGAGGCGATCGAGACCGTCTCCGGTTTCACGCGCGCACAGCTCGGCGAGGTCGCCGCCGCCTATGCGAAATCCAATGCCACCATCGTCACCTACGGCATGGGCATCACCCAGCACAGCCGCGGCACCGATAATGTCCAGCAGATCGCAAACCTGCTGCTGTTGAAGGGCAATTACGGCAAGCCGGGCGCCGGCATCTGCCCGCTGCGCGGCCACTCCAACGTGCAGGGCAACCGCACCGTCGGCATCACCGAGAAACCCAACATCCCGATGTTCGAGGGCATCGAGCGCACCTTCGGCTTCAAGCCGCCGCGCCATCACGGCCATGACGCGGTCGCCGCGATGGAGGCGATCGACGACGGCCGGTCCAAGGTCCTGATCTGTCTCGGCGGCAATTTCGCCATCGCGCTGCCCGATCCCGAGCGTTGCGCGGCCGGCATGCGCAAGCTCGAGCTTGCCGTGCATCTCGGCACCAAGCTCAACCGCTCACATCTCCTGGTCGGCAAGCAGTCGATCATCCTGCCGGTGCTTGGGCGCACCGAGCGCGACATCCAGGCCTCCGGGCCGCAGGTCGTCACCGTCGAGGACTCGATGTCGATGGTTCACGCCTCGCGCGGCAAGCTGACCCCGGCCTCCGAAAACCTGCTTTCGGAATCGGCGATCATTGCGGGCATGGCGATGGCGACCCTGCCTTCGAGCAAGGTGCCGTGGCTGGAGCTAATCGCCGACTACGACCGCATCCGCGACGCCATCGAGGGCGTCTTCCCCGACTTCAAGGATTACAACGCGCGGATCCGGATTCCCGGCGGCTTCCGCCTGCCGCTGCCGCCGACCGAGCGCAAATGGACCACGCCATCGGGCAAGGCCGAATTCCTGATCTTCGACGGCCTCGAAGAGGATCCGGTCTTGTCGGACGAGACCATCCTCAAGCTCGCCACCATCCGCAGCCACGATCAGTACAATACCACCATCTACGGATTGAACGACCGCTATCGCGGCGTGTTCGGGCGGCGCGACGTGCTGTTCGCGAACGAGGCGGACCTCACCGCGCGCGGCCTCGCCCATGGCGATCTCGTCGAGATCGAGACCGCGCTGCCCTCGGGCGCGCCGCGCCGCCTCACCCTGACCGCGATCGTCTACGACATCGCCCGCGGCTCGGTCGCCGCCTACTATCCGGAAGCCAATGGCCTCGTGCCGCTCGACTATCAGGACAAGGAGAGCGGCACGCCGTCGTACAAGTCGGTGCCGGTGCACATCCGTCGCGCGAGCCAGGCCGCGCAGCGGCCTTCGTAGCCCGCATGATCGCAACGACATGCGAGACCATTCGCCCCGGATATCGCTGCGTTCATCCGGGCTTCCCAGCGAAATCGGGGCTGTGCGTACTCCTCACCTTGCATTGGCCGGCGCATGCACCGGCCACAGATCGGCGCGCCAGTGCAGCGCGATCGCGAGCATCGCGACGAAGCCTGCCGCCGCAAGCAGCGTGCCGGTCGCGGTGTAGCCGATCAGGTCGATCAGGCTGCCGGCCGCGAGCAGGCCGAGTGGCAGGCCGTAGATCACCATCATGCGCACGCCCATCACGCGGCCGCGCAGATGAGCGCTGGCATTGCGCATCAGCATCACGGCGGCGGAGATCATCGACATGCTCTGCGCGATCCCGGCCAGCAGCAAGCAGGCCATCGCCACCGGCATGGTCCTGAGCTCGACGAACACCAGGAGCATCGCGTACCAGGCGAGCGTCGCGCCGATCAAGAGCCGCGCGATGCGCACGCCGCCGGCCATGCTGAGCGTGATCGAGCCGATCAGCGAGCCCACCGCAAAACTCGCAGAGAGATAGCCGAGCCCGGTCTGGTCGGTATGGAAGATGTCGCGCGCGACGTAAGGCAGCAGGCCGTTGGTGAGCGGAAACGCGGTGAGGTTGGCCAGGAACGCGACGCAGAGCGCGGCGCGCATGCCCGTGCCGCTCCAGGCATAGACGATGCCCTCCTTGAGGTCGCGCAGTAGCTTTGAGCCCGGCACATCGCCCGCCGCGAGATCGGCTGCGCCGTGCGCTTGCGCCGGACGGCCCATGCAGAGCATCAGGATCGCGGCAACGAAATAGAAGCTCGCGATCCCGACATAGACATAGCCGATGCCGAGCGCCGCGAACAATCCCGCGCCGGTCAGTGCACCGGCGATGCGTGCCGAGTCCTGCGTCGTGCGCGCCAGGCTGATGGCGCCGACCAGCTGCGCCGGCGGCATGATGTCGGCGAGCAGCGCGCCGCGGACGCCGAGGTCCGACGGGCGGATCACGCCCATCAGCGCGACGATGATCATGACCTTCAGCGGCGCCAGATGGCCGGATAGCGCCAGAATCATGATGGTCCCGGCGAGCGCGGTATAGGCAAAGCGCATCACGGCGAGCAGATCGCGATGCCCCATGCGGTCGCCGATCATGCCGACCACAGGCGCGACCAGCGTGCCGACATATTGCAGCGAGGCCATCACGGTCAGCAGCAGCACCGAGCCGGTCTCGACCATGATGTACCAGCCGAGCACCAGCGTCTCGACCTCGAACGCCCAGGAGGTGAGCAGATCGGATGGCCATTGAAAGCGATAGCTGCGGATGCGAAATGGCGCGAGCGCGGAAGTCCGCGTGGTCCCGCTCAAGACGCGATGACGCGTGTCACGGCGTGTCCTGCCCTTTTTCTTGGTTTTTCTGGGTCTTGATTCTGGGTCTTGCTTCCGGATCTTGATCGCGGTCGTTGATTCTCTCTGGAAAACGCCTGTTTCCGCGAGCGTAGCGCCGAGCCTGCCGGTGTCAATCGAAGCCGCCGCATGCGGCCATGCGCGACGGCATCAGCGGCAGCGTGTTGCACTGCCCGCCTGGTTTCGGCCGGGAGCACGCTGCGGATCGGCCGCCCCTCCGCCCGGCGATTGTGCTAGCATGCCTGCTCCGAGACCGCGGAGGACGCCATGAACGCCTTCGAAGTTTTCGCAATCTACGTGACACCCTTTGTGATCATCGGGATCGCAATCAAGCTGCTGATGAAGCGCTACGCCGTCGACCTGCCCGACGTGCAGAAGCAGGCAGGCGCCGCACCGAAGCGACGGTTCTTGCTCGGCGCGTGGCGGTCGGAATAGGCCACATCGTGGGCAAGCCCGGACGCGCCGGCCCCCGCGGAGAAATTCTCAATCACTGAGTTGCCCACCGGCGCAAGCCCGCGCCGCAAAAATATTTCGCTTTATCCGAAAATCAACTCGGTGTATGGTTTGCCCGTCTCACCCGATCGAGGGGCGCTTCGCGGTCGTCACGAACGCGGCGTGGGATGCGGTGGACGCTGAGCGTGCGACTGACGAAGGCACGCGAAGCGGACGGTGAAGTCGTGTGGTCCTGACGCCCTAGCGGCCGGTGTCTCCTCGCAAGATGCAAAACGCGTGTTACGAAGACGGTGACAAGCAAGCCCAGTCTCGCCGGGGAGAGCACGAAGTAAGCCGTAACCCATCGCGCAGGGAAAGCCGGAGTCTCCGGTTACACCTGTGGTCCTACCCCCGAGCTTTCTACCTTTTGCTCGGGGCCCGTGGGTGCGATCGGCACCCGGCTTTCCCTGCGCCCTCTGTCCTCAGAGCGGCGGAATGACAAGCAAAGCTCGGACAAATCATGTCGCGAGAATGCGAAGTTGCGTCCTCATCTTCAACTGTCATCGCCCGGCTCGACCGGGCGATCCAGTACGCCGCGGCCTCTCGGCTCACGCACAGACGCCTCTGGACTACTGGATCACCGGCATGCGCGGGTGATGACACCGCGCTGCTTGATATCTTGACTTGCGCCTCATCCTCATCGTCGTCCTGGCGAAAGCCAGGACCCATTACCCCAAATGGGATTTGCTGCGCGACGCTGGGGCCACAATCCCGTTCGTCATCAAGTGCGGTGGCTATGGGTCCCGGCTTTCGCCGGGACGACGGTGGTGATTGCGGAACTATCCCGGCCCCTCCAACTCATGCGAACACGACATTTTGTCATAGGACGTGGAGTTGCATTTTTTGCATCGCATCATATGATGAGAATAATTCAATCAAATCCCCGGCATTGAAGGGAATCCTGCCATGGCAACCAGCGCCGATCCCGTCGTCATCCTCTCCGCCGCCCGCACCCCGCTCGGCCGCTTCATGGGCGAACTCACGCCGCTCGCGGCCCACAAGCTCGGCGCGCATGTGATCGGCGCGGCGCTGGAGCGCGCCAAGCTCGCGCCCGAGCGGATCGACGAGGTGTTCATGGGTAACGTGCTGCCCGCCGGCCAGGGCCAGGCCCCGGCCCGCCAGGCCGCGCGCGGCGCCGGGCTGCCGGACGCCACCGGCGCCACCACCGTCAACAAGGTCTGCGGCTCCGGCATGAAGGCGACCATGCTGGCCCACGACATCATCAAGGCCGGCTCGGCCGAGATCGTGCTGTCCGGCGGCATGGAGAGCATGAGCAACGCGCCCTATCTGCTGCAGAAGGCCCGCGGCGGCTACCGCGCCGGCCATGACCGCATCATCGACCACATGATGATGGACGGGCTCGAGGACGCCTACGAGACCGGCCGCTCGATGGGCGATTTCGGCGAGGCCACCGCGGAGGCCTATCAGTTCACCCGCGCCGACCAGGACGCTTTCGCGATGGAGACGCTGAGCCGCGCCCGCAAGGCGGTCGAGGGCGGTGCCTTCAAGGCTGAGATCGCACCAATCACGCTTACCGAGAAGGCCGGCCCGCGCGTCATCGCCAATGACGAGCACCCGCTGAAGGTCGATCCGGCAAAGATCCCCGGCCTGAAGCCGGCATTCCGCGCCAATGGCACAATCACGCCGGCCGCCTCCTCGGCCAATGCCGACGGCGCCGCGGCGCTGATCCTGGCGCGGCGCTCGCTCGCCGACCGCGACGGCCTGCCTGTTCTGGCCGAAATCAAGGGCCACGCCACCCACAGCCAGGAGCCGCAATGGTTCACCACCGCGCCGATCCCGGCGATCAGAAAGCTGCTCGACAAGGTCGGCTGGAGCGTCGGCGATGTCGACCTGTTCGAGATCAACGAGGCGTTCGCCGTGGTCGCGATGGCGGCGCAGCGCGATCTCGGCATTCCGCGTGACCGGCTGAACATCAATGGCGGCGCCTGTGCGCTCGGCCATCCGATCGGCGCCACCGGCGCGCGGCTGATCGTGACCTTGCTGCACGCGCTGGAGGCGCAGAACCTGAAGCGCGGCGTTGCCGCTTTGTGCATCGGCGGCGGCGAAGCCACCGCGATCGCGGTCGAGCGGGTCACGCACTAGTTCAAGACGGCTCCACGGCCGAGTCCGAAAACGAGGGAACAATGTCATTTTAGACATGGCTCCCTCGTGCCATATTGCGCATCACGAATAAGATCCTCATCGCTTTTCATCCGGGGCCCAATGATCTCGAACTGGCTTGCTTCCGCCCTCGCCCGCCGCAACATCCATTACGGCTGGGTGATGGTCGCCGTGACCTTCCTGGCCGCGCTGATCTCGGCCGGCACCGTCGGAGCACCCGGCGTCTTCATCGTTCCGCTGCAGAAGGAATTCGGCTGGTCCACCGCGGAAATCTCCTCCGCGCTGTCGATCCGCTTCATCCTGTTCGGGCTGATGGCGCCGTTCGCCGCGGCGCTGATGAACCGCTATGGCCTGCGCAACGTGACGCTGGCGGCGCAATTGATCGTGGTCTTTGGACTGTTGGCCTCGCTCGCCATGACGCAGGTCTGGCAGCTCATCCTGTTGTGGGGCGTCGTGATCGGGATCGGCACCGGCATGACCGCGCTCGTGCTCGGCGCGACGATTGCGACGCGCTGGTTCGTGGCGCGACGCGGCCTCGTGATCGGTATGCTCACTGCGAGCGTCGCGACCGGGCAGCTCGCCTTCCTGCCGCTGCTCGCGACCATCACCGAGCATTACGGCTGGCGTGTCGCGCTTGGCCTCGTCTGCGTCATGCTCGGCGTCGCCGCCTTTGCCGTGCTGATGGTGATGCGCGACCGGCCGAGCGACGTCGGCCTGCGCCCGTTCGGCGACGAGGGCACCGCGCCCCTCCCCGCGCCGCCGCCGGCCAATGCGCCGATCATGGCGGCCGCGCTCGGCACGCTGCGCGATTCCTCGAAGTCGTCGGTGTTCTGGATCCTGTTCGCGACCTTCTTCGTCTGCGGCGCCTCGACCAACGGCCTCGTCCAGGTGCACCTGATCCCGATGTGCCTCGACTACGGCATTCCGCAGGTGCAGGCCGCGAGCCTGCTCGCCGCGATGGGCATCTTCGATTTCTTCGGCACCATCATCTCGGGCTGGCTGTCGGACCGCTTCGACAATCGCCGGCTGCTGTTCTGGTATTACGGCCTGCGCGGGCTGTCGCTGCTGTATCTGCCGTACTCCGACTTCACCTTCTACGGGCTGTCGCTGTTTGCGATGTTCTATGGGCTCGACTGGATCGCGACCGTGCCGCCGACGGTGCGCCTGACCGCGCAGCGCTTCGGCGCCGAGCGCGCCAATCTGGTGTTCGGCTGGATCTTTGCCGGCCACCAGCTCGGCGCCGGCGCCGCCGCGTTCGGCGCCGGGCTGTCGCGCACGCTCTATGCGAGCTATCTGCCGGCCTTCTTCATCGCCGGCGCGCTCTGCGTGATCGCCGCGCTGAGCGTGCTGGCGATCTCGCGGCCGCAGCCCAAGGTCGCGCCGGAGGCGAAACCGGTCGCGGCCTGATCGAGCCTCGCCGCGTGCTACGCCGCGGCGAGACCGGTCGGTGCCGCCGCCTCTGCGACTTCCTTGTTGTAGTCATGCACGACGCGGCCGAACGGCAGCGTCAGGACGTGATGGCCCGCCACAAGGACATCATGTATTCGTCGCGCACCCGCTACAACACCGACGTCTACCGCAAGACCTACAATCTGCGCACCGCCCTGCACAACGCGCTGTCAAAGATTCCCGATGACCATCTGTCGGAAGACGAGCGTCAGCTCAAGAAGGCGAACGCGCGGCTGCCGGGGATCACGCTGCTGCAGCTGATCTATCAGCAGAAGGCCTATGAGGGCGACGCCAAGGACCACGAATTTTCCGGCACCTCGATGCGCGAGCATTGGGCGAGCGGACACGAGGACACCAAGCGCTCGCTGAAGCGGCGCGAATGGATCAAGATGCCCGAGAACGGCATGGGCATCGTGATCCATGACGTGCATCGCGAACCCGAGTAGATGAGGTCGTCATTGCCGGGCTCGACCCGGCAATCCATCCCGCTCCGAATGACTCACTCGTCCGCTGCTGCGGACGATGGATGCGCGGGTCGAGCCCACGCATGACACGTTGGGTTCGCGGCGACGGCCTTACGGCCGCGTCGACATGTTGCTCGGCGGGCCGGCCTTGCGGATCGGCTCGGCGAGACGCGCGAACTCGCAGAGCAGCGAGCGCGTCTTGCGCGGATCGATCACCTCCTCGACCCAGAACTTCTCGGCCGAGCGGAACGGCGAACGCAGCTTGTTGAGACGGTCCTCGATCTCGCGCAGCTTGGCCGCGGGATCGGCGGCCGCGTCGATCTCGGCGCGATAGGCGGCCTCGATGCCGCCCTCGAGCGGCAGCGAGCCCCAATAGGCCGACGGCCAGGCATAGCGCATCGAGAACCGGTTGGCCGGCTGATGCACCACACCGGCGACGCCGAACGCGTTGCGGATGATGATCGTGCACCACGGCACGGTGCTCTGGTTGACCGCCGCCATCGCCCGCACGCCGTGGCGGATGGTCGCCGACTTCTCCGCCTCGAGCCCGATCATGAAGCCCGGACAGTCCATCAGGTAAACCACCGGCAGATGGAAGGTCTCGGCGAAGTCGACCCAGCGGATCACCTTTTGGCAGGCGTCCGCGGTCCAGGAGCCGCCATAGTGGAAGGGATCGCTGGCGAGCAGCAGCACCGCCCTGCCTTCGATCCGCGCCAACCCGGTGATCACAGGCCGGCCGAAATTGCTGGCGACCTCGAAGAACGAGCCCTTGTCGACGACCGCATCGATGATCGGCCGCATCTTGTAGACTTGCTTGCGATTGCGCGGCACGGCCTTCAGCAGCGATTCCTCGGCACGTTCCGGATCGTCGGTGCAGGGAATGGTCGGCGGCAGATCGTAGACCGACGCCGGCAGATAGGACAGGAAGCGTCTGGCGTAGTCGAACGCCTCCTCTTCGGTCTCGACGGCCTGATCGATCGCTCCGGCGCGAGTCTGGATGTCGGCGCCGCCGAGCTCCTGCTTGGTCAGATCCTGACCCAGGCGCTTCACCACCGGCGGACCGGCGACGAACATCGCGGAGCTCTTGGTCATCACCGAGTAATGCGTGGCCGCCAGCCGGGCGGCACCGAGGCCCGCCACCGAGCCGAGCCCGAGCCCGACCACCGGCACGCGTGCCAGATTGGCGGTCGTGTACCAGTACCAGCGCGTGCCGCCGACACCGCCGGGCAGATTGGCCGCACCCCTGGTCTCGATCGTCTTCACCGAGCCGCCACCGCCGGAGCCCTCGATCACCCGAATGATCGGCAGGCGGAAGTCGTGCGCCATCTCCTCCGCCATCAGCGGCTTGGCGGAAATCGATGCATCGGCCGAGCCGCCGCGCACGGTGAAATCGTCGCCGACCACGACCACAGTGCGGCCGTCGACCCGGGCGCGGCCGAACACGCAGTTCGCCGGCGTCAGATGCTTGAGTTCGTTGCTCTCGTCGTATTCGGCGATGCCGGAGATGGCACCGACCTCGTGAAAGCTGTTCTGGTCGACGAGCTTGTCGATGCGCTCACGAACCGTGAGCCGGCCCTGGTCGCGTTGCCGCTTGACCTTGTCAACGCCTCCCATCTCCCGCGCGAACGCTTCGCGCCGGGCGAGGTCGTCGAGTTCCGGCTTCCAGTTCATTCATTGCCTCCGTCTTGATGATTTTGTTGTTGTTATGGGCGGCCACCGGAAGCGACTTGCGTTCGATCCGATTGCTGAAGATGTCGCCGTCGGCGCCTTCGAGCAGGCTGCCGACCGCGGCGGCGAGGTTGACCATCAGCGGCGCGACCTCGCGATGCAGCCGCTGCTCGTCATACATCGCCGAGAGCAGGCCGATCGTGGTGACCACATAGGTCTGGTATTGCGGTGACCACAGCGGCACCGCGACGCCGTTGATGTGCGGGCTCCACAGGCCGCAGGCGACGACGTAGCCGTGCTCCTGCAAATGACGGCGATTGGCCGCGATGCGCGGCGTCAGCATCTTGGCGCTGTCCGGCAATTCGCCTTCCATCTCTGATATCAGCGCATCACCGATCGCAGGATCGAGCGCTGCGGTATAGGCGTGGCCGGCAGCGGTGGTCGCCATCGAGATGCGGCTGCCGGTGGCTTCATGCAGGCCGAGAGCGTTCGCCGCGCGTGCGAACTCCAGATAGACCAGATGAAAACGGTCGGGGATCACGAAGCCCACGGTGCCGGGCAACTGGTCTGCGACATCCTGCAAGCGCAGCCGGATCAGGTTGCGCAGCTGCAGCCCCTTCATCATCGACGTGCTCATCGCGACCGCGCTCGGGCCGATGCGATATTTCTGATCGCGCGGCAGATAGACGAGCTGTCCCATCCGCGTCAGCGTGTGCGTCAAGCGCGACACCGTCGAACGCGGCAGGCCGCAGCGGTTCGAGATTTCGAGATTGCCTAGCCGCGCTTCGTGTCCCTCGAAGCACCGCAACACGTCGAAGGCGCGCGACACCACCTGGATGACATCGCCATCGCCTGTCTCGCTGGCGAGCATTCCCTGCCTGCTTAGCCTCTCCGAGCGCCTTCCCATTTTGTTTGGCTCCGTTCCGTCCCACGGAATAAAATTCCACTTGCAGAAGAAGCTACCTCAGGCAATCTGCCGCCACAACAAAAAGCCGTTCGCCGGATGAAATTTCCGCAAGACGGTATCGGAGAGTGGAATGCCAGAGATCAAGGTTGTGACCGAAGTTGCCGGGCGCGTTTGCGCGCTTCCTGTTGAGGCCGGCAGCAATATCGGCGATGGCGACGAGATCGCGTTCGTCGAAGCGATGAAGATGGAAATACCGGTCACGTCGACGACGGCAGGCAAAATCAAGTCGATTCTGGTCAGGATTGACGAGGTCATTGCCGAAGGTCAGGCCGTCGCGATCGTCGAGACCTGACCGCGGACCGTCCGGCCGCCCCCGCGGACCAAATTCCCACGTGCCTCGTTCTCGGACGGCCACTTCTCTGGAGCAGCGCTGCGTCGGACGGTGCTTTGCTTGCGAAACATTTCCGAGCGAAACGTTTCGCATAACGAAACAAACACCGAGCAATCGCTCGCTTTGTGATCATCGGTTCGGAGACCACAGCGGTCGAATGGCGTCCGATCCGGACCGGTCGCCTCACGCCTGACGTCGGTGCGCGCTCAGTTGCGCGCGTCCTGATTGCGTTGCACAACAGAAGGCGATGAAACGATCGCCTCCTCCCGTCACCGCCACCACCACGGCCTGGTCCAGCTCGAAGCCGCCGCTGCTGCGGTTTCTGCACGCTTGTTACGCAGACTTCCTGCCGGAAGCCGGCGGCGCGGTGGCCGACTACATCCCCGAGCTCGGCAAGGCCGACCCTGCCCATTTTGGCATCAGCCTCGCGACGCTCGACGGCCATGTCTATGAGGTCGGCGACACCAGGGTGCCCTTCACCATCCAGTCGATGTCAAAACCGTTCGTGTTCGCCTTAGCGCTGGACACGCTGGGCGCCGAACGGGTGGAGAGCGTGATCGGCGTCGAGCCGTCCGGCGACCCCTTCAATTCGATCCGGCTCAATGCCCAGAACCACCCGTTCAATGCGATGGTCAATGCCGGCGCGATCGCCTGCTCCGGGCTGCTCCATGCCGACAAGGGCGACGGCGCGTTCGACTATATCCGCCAGGCGCTCGGCCGCTTCGCCGGCCGCGAGCTCGACGTCGACGAGGCGGTCTACGCCTCGGAGAGCGCCACCGGCGACCGCAACCGGGCGATCGGCTATCTCTTGCGCACCAACAGCGTGATCACAGAAAACGTGCCCGCGGTGCTCGACGTCTATTTCCGGCAATGCGCCATCCTCGTCACCGCGCGCGACACCGCCGTGATGGCGGCGACGCTGGCCAACCGCGGCATCAATCCGCTGACCGGCGAGCAGGTGGTGACGCCCTACGCGATCGCGCGCACATTGTCGGTGATGACCTCGTCGGGCATGTACGACTACGCCGGCGAATGGATCTACCGCGTCGGCATCCCCGCCAAGAGCGGCGTCGGCGGCGGCATTTTGGCGGCGCTGCCGGCCCGGCTCGGGCTCGGCAGCTACTCGCCAAAGCTCGACAAGCACGGCAACAGCGTGCGCGGCATCAAGGTCTGCGAGGCGTTGTCGGCGCATTACGACCTGCACATGCTGAACCGCAGCGATGACGCCCGCCACAGCATCATCGCCGACTACAACATCGGCAAGAACCCGTCGCGGCGGGTGCGGCGGCCGCAGGAGCAGGAGATCCTGGCAAGGCACTTCCAGGAGGTGCGCGTGATCGAGCTGGTCGGCACGCTGTCGCTCTCCAATGTCGACTATGTCTCGCGCCGCCTCGCCGGCAGCCCGCGACCGGAATTCGTGATCTTTGACCTGCGCCGCGTCACCGCGACCACCCGCGCGGGTGCCCGGCTGGTGGCGGAAGCCTTCCAGGAACTCGCCGAGCTTGGCGTCACCGTGATCCTCTCCGGCATCAAGCGAACCTCGCGTGAATGGACCACGATCAGCGAGTGGACCAACCGGCTCGGCAACATCAGGGATTTCTATCTGCTCGACACCGCGATCGAATGGGCCGAGGACCAGATCGTCTACCGCTATGGCGGCTCGATCGACTTCCTCGAGACCACAGAGCTGTCCGAGCAGCCGCTGCTCGCGGGATTGAGTGAGGCTGAGATCGCCGATCTCACCACGCTCTGCGCGGTCAGGACCTACCAGCCCAACGAGAAGATCGTTGCCGCGGGCAGTGAGGCGACGTCGCTGTTCTTTTTGCGCAGCGGCGTGGTCCACGTCACCCTGCCCGACGGCATCCGGCTCGCGACGCTGACCGCCGGCATGGCGTTCGGCGAGATGGCGCTATTGGAGCCCAAGCGCTCGGCGGACGTGCTCGCCGACATGTCGGCTACCGCCTACGAGGTGGAGATCAGGGATTTCGAGCGCTTCCGCGAGCAGCACCCACGCGCCGGCGAACGGATCATGCGCAACCTCGCGCAAATCCTCGCCGACCGGCTGATCGTGGCGAATGCGAAGGTCAATCTGCTGACATCGGGGTAGGTGCATAATTCACCCTCTCCCCGTTCTTACGGGGAGAGGGCTGGGGTGAGGGGCTGCTTCAGCAAAATGACTTCGAGTCGGACTCGCGGAGACTCCCCCTCACCCGGATCGCATTTCATGCGATCCGGCCTCTCCCCGCAGGCGGGGCGAGGCGAAGAACTCCGCGGCGCGAGCCGTTCAGCTCACCACTTCCGTCACCGGCTGCATGTCGATCTCGAACGTCTCGAGAAATTTCGACGTCATGATGTAGAAGCCGACCGAGAGCTGCAGCTCGATCAGCGCGGCCGGCGTCAGCAGCGCCGCGATCGCCTTGAAGGTCGCATCCGTCGGCTTCTTCAGCTTGACGATCTCGTCGGTGAAGGTCAGCGCCGCGCGTTGCACCTCGTTGAAGCAGCTCGCGGACTGCCAATTCTCCAGCGCGGCGTTCTGCTCGTCGGTGACGCCGACATTCTTCCCGATGCGCTTGTGTGCGACGATCTCGTATGGCGCCTCGCAGAGAATGCCGGTGCGCGTGATCGCGAGCTCGCGCACGATCGGATCGAGCTCGCCCTTGTGGCGGATCGCGCCGCCTAGCCGGCAATATTGCTCAAAGTAGCTTGGCGAATGCGCCATCATGCGAAAGATGTTGGCGTTGCGGTTCTTGTCGAGGATCTCGCGGGTGCGCGGGCTTGCCTTCGCGGGATCGGAGTAGTCGATACGGGCCATTTCCTAACCTTGATCGCTGTCGTTTCTGTCTGGTTCCGAAACAGTATCCGCCGGCCGTCGCAGGAGCAACACGCGCGAGTCAAATTGCCGCCGCATTCCCAGACAACCCTGACACAGTCGATATTCGCTGAGTGGGGACTCATCAAAAGCGAATGCTCGACGCGGGGTGTTCCGAGTAAAAATCTGGCCGTCGTTCGCGCAATTTGCGCCACGATGAGTCACGCCCAGTCTAGGGGAAACGCATGAAGGAAGCCACCAAGAGGGCGGCCTCGGAAGCGCTTGCGCAAATGCTGGCGGTGACGGCGATGCTCGTCATCGCCAGCTTTGTCTTTTATTGGCGATAGTATCTTGAAACCATGAAGGGCAAGAGCGAACCAATTCAGCCTGGTCTTGCGTTCTGACCGGTTCGTTCAGCCTCTCATTTTGCCCTTGCGAAATACGGAACCAGCCGTCCCGCGAATTGCGTGAAGCGCGCCAAAACCTTGTCGCCGATGGCGAGGTCGTTGTCGCCATGCGCCATCATGCGAAAGCCCTCGTCGGCATCGACAAGCACGATGTTGTAGGGCACATGCGCCCGGGTGTCCGGTGTCGCGGCGCGACAGACCAGCGACGTCGCATACACGGTCGCTGCTCCGCTCGCGCGGTGCTCGGCGAGATCGGGCGAGCCGCAGGCCGCGCAGAAGCTGCGGCGGAAATACTGCCGCGCGCCGCAGGCGTTACAGGTCTGATAGACGATGGCTTCCGCGCCCCTGGTCCCGTCAATGATCGGTCCGCTCATCGCACGCGCTCCAGGAACATGCTGACATGGGAGGACAGCACGCCGCCGTCGCCGTGCAGCAGTGCGACCGAGGCATCGCGCACCTGGCGATTTCCGGCGCGACCGGTCATCTGCAGATGGGTTTCGACCAGATGCGCCATTGCGCCGCCGACGCCGCAATGGCCATAGCTGAGCAGGCCGCCATGGGTGTTGAGCGGCAGCTCGCCATCCTGATTGAAATAGCCGGCGCGCACCCGCGCTGCGGCCTCGCCGCGCTTGGCGAGGCCGAGATCTTCCAGCAGCATCGCCAGCGTGATCGTGAAACTGTCGTAGACCGCAGCGTAACGCACATCTGATATCGCGACACCCGATGCCGCTTTCGCCTTCGCGATCGAGATCTCCGCGCCGAGCTCACTCAGCGCGGGCGCGGCCGTGACGTGCTGATGGGTATGCGCCTGGGCGCAGCCGCGGATGCGAACCCGCCGCTCGCCGGTCGGCTCGCGGCTAATCACGCAGGCCGCGCCGCCGTCGGATACCGGGCAGCAGTCGAGCAGCTTCAGCGGCATCGCCACTGGTTTCGAGGCCATCACGTCGGCAACCGTGATCGGTTCGTGGAATTGCGCGCCGGGATGCATCAGCGCGTGCTTGCGCATCAGCACCGCGAACTCGGCGAGGTCTTCCTGCGTGAGGCCGTACTCATGCATGTAGCGCGTCGCGACCAGGCCGTAATAGGCCGGGATCGTCGGCCCCAGTGTCACCTCGTAATCGGGATGGCCAACCTGGGCCAGTGCCTGGATCGAGGCGTCGCGGCTCTGGCCGGTCAGCCGGTTCTCGCCACCGACCACCAGCACATGCTTCGCCACGCCGGCATCGACGAGGTGATGCGCCAGCATGGTCATCGCGAGGCCCGTGGCGCCGCCGACCTGCACGGCATGGGCATAGGACGGACGAATACCGAAATGCTCGGCGAATACGGTGGCCAGCATGATGTGCGGCGAAACCGTGGAGTAACCGCACAGGATGCCGTCGATGTCGGCACGCTTCAGCCCGGCATCGGAGATCGCAAGCTCGGCCGCCTTGCTCATCAGGTCGAGCGAGGACAGGCCCTCATGCTTGCCGTAGGATGTGAGGCCGACGCCGGTGACGAAGCTCATGTCAGCGTACCTCTAAGTGCGTCATTCCGGGGCGCGCGTAGCGCGAGCCCGGAATCCATACTGACGATCGTGGTTATGGATTCCGGGCCTGCGCCTCGCGGCGCATCCCGGAATGACGAATGGAAATATCTGTCGCTGACCATCAATACGACTTCGGAAGGCCGAGCACCTTCTCGCCGATGAAGCTGAGGATGAGCTGCGGGCTGATCGGTGCGATGCGCGGGATCAGCGATTCCCTAAAATAGCGCTCGACATGATATTCCTTGGCATAACCGAAGCCGCCATGGGTCATCACCGCCTGCTCGCAGGCGTGAAAGCCGGCTTCCGCCGCGAGATATTTTGCCGCGTTCGCGGCGGGGCCGCAGGGCAGGTTCTGGTCGTATTGCCAGCCGGCGCGTAGCACCATCAGCCACGCAGCCTCCAGCTCCATCCAGCACTTCGCCAGCGGATGCTGGATCCCCTGGTTCATGCCGATCGGGCGGTTGAAAACGATGCGGCCCTTGGCATATTCCGACGCCCGCTTTAGCGCGATCTGGCCGAGGCCGACCGCTTCGGCTGCGATCAGGATGCGCTCGGGGTTCATGCCGTGCAGGATGTATTCGAAGCCGCGGCCTTCCTCGCCGATGCGGTCCTCGACCGGAATCTCGAAATTCTCGAAGAACAGCTCGTTGGAGTCGACGGGCTTGCGGCCCATCTTCTCGATCTCGTGCACGGTGACGCGCTTGCGGTCGAAATCGGTGTAGAACAGGCTGAGGCCGTGGGTCGGGCTGCGCACCTCCTCCAGCGGCGTGGTGCGCGCGAGCAGCAGGATCTTGTTGGCGACCTGCGCGGTCGAGATCCACACCTTCTGGCCGTTGACGATGTATTTGTCGCCCTGGCGCACCGCGCGGGTCTTGAGCTGCGTGGTGTTGAGGCCGGTGTTGGGCTCGGTCACCGCAAAGCAGGACTTGTCGCGGCCGTCGATGATCGGCGGCAGCATGCGCTGGCACTGCTCCCTGGTGCCGAACACCACCACCGGATTGAGCCCGAACACGTTCATGTGCACCGCTGACGCGCCGGACATGCCAGCGCCGGATTCGGAGATCGTGCGCATCATGATCGCGGCATCGGTGATGCCGAGCCCGGAGCCGCCATATTCCTCGGGGATGCAGATGCCGAGCCAGCCGGCATCGGCCAGCGCGCGATGGAAGTCGGCCGGATAGCCGCCTTCCTTGTCCTTCTTCAGCCAGTAGGTCTCGTCAAAGCGGGTGCAGATCTTGGCGACGGCGTCGCGGATCGATTCCTGGTTGGCGGAGAGTGCGAAATCCATCTGTCGTGCTCCTATGCCTTCACCACTTTGGCCGCGCCGTCGCGCACCATCGCCGCGATCTCATCGGTCGAGAAACCCGCCTCGCGCAAAATCTCCGCGCTGTGCTCGCCGAGCCTGGGCGCCAGCCGGCTCGGCTCCACCTTGGTCTCCGACCAGCGCGCCGACGGCGTCATGCTGCGGATGCGGCCCTCGGTCGGGTGATCGACCACGGGGAAGACGCCGGTCGCGACCATATGCGGGTCCTCCAGCAGGCTCTCGAGATCGTGCATCGGCATCACGGGCACATCGGCCTTCTCCAGGATCTCGTTCCACTCGGCCGTGGTCTTGGTCTGCAGGATGCGCGCAAGCTCGGCGTAGACGACATCGATGTTGGTGGCGCGGCCGGCGAAGGTCGCGAATTTCGGATCGCTGCGCAGATCGTCGCGGCCGGTCGCCTTGAAGAAATTCTCCCACTGCTTGTCGTTGTAGACGATCACGCAGATATAGCCATCCAGCGTCTTGTAGGGCCGCCGGTCCGGCGACAGATGCCGCGCATAGCCGCCTTTGTCGAGCGGCGGATCGTAGGTCAACCCGCCCATGTGGTCGCCCATGACGAAGCCGGCCATGGTCTCGAACATCGGAATGTCGACGCGCTGGCCCTGCCCCGTGCGATCGCGATGCACGAGGCTCGCGCAGATCGCGCCGACGGCGGTGAGGCCGACGATACGATCGACCAGCGCATTCGGTACATAGCGCGGCACGCCGTCCGAGGTCTGCGCCATCAGCGCCGGCAGCGCGGTGGCGCCCTGGATCAGGTCGTCATAGGCGGGCTTGGCTGCGTATGGTCCCTCCTGGCCGAAGCCGAACACGCCGGCATAGATCAGCCGCGGATTGACCTTGGCGACGACGTCGTAACCGAGTTGCAGCCGCGCCATCGCCTGTGGGCGCACATTGTAGACCAGCACGTCGGCCTGCGCGATCAGCCGCAGCACGGCCTCGCGCCCCGCCGGCTTTTTGAGGTCGAGGCAGACCGAGCGCTTGCTGCGGTTGGTGTTGAGGAACACCGGTCCCATGCCGGGATGCCGTGTCGGACCGATCTGCCGCGTCACGTCGCCGTCGGGCGATTCCACCTTGATGACGTCGGCGCCGTAGTCGCCGAGCATCTGGGTGGCATAGGGTCCCATCAGCACGGTCGTCATGTCGACGACCTTGATACCCCGCAGTGGTCCCATCGTCCTGTTCGCTCCCGGAATGTTCTGGTTACGCAGCTAGTAACGGGAGCTCTTCGCCGAGATCAAGCTGCGCCGGGCGTATGGGCGTATGCGCGGCGTCGGCCGGATCGTTTCCGCGCGGCGGAACGCAGGCCGGGCAAGACGAAGCCCACCGCCGGCCCGAGGCCGGTTACTGCCCGGTCATCGCCTCGCGCGCCTTCAGGAGCCTTTCCAGTTCCGCGTTCTGCTGCTCGAGCCGCTCGGCGATGCGCTCCTCGACTTCGGCGCCCGCGGCGCCTGCGGCCTGCTCGATCAGCTGCCTGATATTGTCCCGGAGGATCGCGATGCGATCGTTCACTTCCGACAGCGACAGCGACGTCTCGATTCCCATGGTCCGTTCTCCCGGTGGCGGGCGCAGGCAGCTTAGCGCGACGGAAGGCGGCGGCCTATCCCCTAACCGCTTTGGTGACCCCAATCCCTACTGTGCATGGGGTTGTTTTCGATGTTTTCGATTCAACCCGGCCTCATCGCGCTTTTGCCCATGCCCTTGGCCATCATTTCCCGCAAAGCGGTCTTCAGCACCTTGCCGTAATTGTTCTTCGGCAGGGCCTCGAGATAGACGTAGCGCTTGGGCCGCTTGAAGCGGGCGATCGAGGCCAGACAATGCGCGTCGAGCTTGCCGTCGTCGGCGATGGCACCGTCCGCGAGCACGACGCAGGCGACGACGATCTCGCCCCATTCCGGATCAGGCACGCCGATCACCGAGACCTCGCGGACATCAGGATGCGTCAGCAGCGCCTCCTCGACCTCGCGGGGATAGATGTTGGTGCCGCCGGAGATGATCACGTCCTTGGAACGGTCCGACAGCGTCAGGAAGCCGTCGGCATCGAGGCGGCCGACATCGCCGGTGCGCAGCCAGCCGTCCTTCAGCGTCTCTTCATTGGCCTTCGGATTGTTCCAGTAGCCGAGCATCACGGTTAGGCCCTTAACCTCGATCTCGCCGGTCTCGCCCGCGGGCAGCGGCTTGCCGTCCTTGCCGGTGATGCGCACGGTGACGACGCTCTGCGCGGTGCCGACCGAAGCCAGCCGTTCGAGATACCGGGGATGATCGCTCGCGCGGTGCCAGTCACGCGACAGCGCCGTGATCGTCATCGGCGACTCGCCCTGGCCATAGATCTGCACGAAGCGCTGGCCCATGGTCGCCATCGCATCCAGGATGTCGGCGCTGTACATCGGCCCGCCGCCATAGATGATGGTGCGCAGTCCCTCGCCGTTCTCGCCACGCTTCTTGGCGGCATCGACCAGGCGGCGCACCATGGTGGGTGCCGCGAACATCACGACATTGTCGAGCTGGCGGCCGAGGTTGAGCACCTCGTCCGGATCGAAGCCGCCGGTTTCAGGAACGACGTGGCGGCCGCCCATCCGGACATGCGGGAAGTTGTAGAGGCCCGCACCATGCGAGATCGGCGCCGCATAGAGCGAGGCATCGTTCGGCGTCGCAGGATCGACGTCGGCGAGATAGCACAGCGACATCGCAACCAGATTGCCGTGGCTGAGCATCACGCCCTTGGGTCGACCTGTCGTGCCCGAGGTGTAGAACAGCCAGGCAAGATCGTTGCTTTCGCGCGGCAATGGCGCAGCTGGCCCCTCGCCGCTTCGCATCGTCCTGTACGCGTCGCTGTCGACCGACAGCATGGTCATGCCGGCGGGGCAGTCGTCCTTTGCTTCGGTCAGCGCGCCGATCGTGTCGTCGGAGACGAAAGCCAGTTTGGCGCCGCCATTGCCGCAGATCCACGCCGCCTCGCGGCCGTGCAGCTTGGCGTTGATCGGGATCGCCGCGGCGCCGATCCACCAGATGCCATAGAGGCATTCGAGATATTGCGTGCAATTGCCGGCAAATAGCGCGATGCGGTCGCCGGCGGCAATGCCGTGATCGCACGCCAGCGCCGCCCCGATCGAGGCGGCGCGGCGGGCAAAGGTTGCATAATCAGCGTCGAGATCGAAGCCAGTCAGCAGCGCCGGCGCATCGGGACGCGCCCGTGCCGTCGCCGCCAGCCATTCGGCAATGTTCAAGCTACTTCGCCGGCTCGAGGATCGAGACGTAGTTGGCGACCGCGGCGCCGCCCATGTTGAAGATGCCGCCAATCTGCGGGTGCTTGAGCTGCATGCCCTCGGGCGCCTGTCCCGTGAGCTGCATCGCGCTCATCACGTGCATGGAGACGCCGGTGGCGCCGATGGGATGGCCCTTGGCCTTGAGGCCGCCGGACGGATTGACCGGCAGCTTACCGTCCTTCTGGGTCCAACCTTCCATGATCGCGCGCGCACCCTGCCCCTTTGGCGTCAGGCCCATCGCTTCATATTCGATCAGCTCGGCGACGGTGAAGCAGTCGTGGGTCTCGACAAAGGAGAGATCGGAGAGCTGCAGGCCGGCCTTCTGCAGCGCGCGCTGCCAGGCGACGGTGCAGCCTTCGAACTGCAGGATGTCGCGCTTCGACATCGGCAGGAAGTCCTGCGCATGGGCAGTGGCGCGGATGTTCACCGCCTTGCCCATGGTCTTGGCGGTCTCGGCATCGGTCAGCACCAGTGCCGCGGCGCCATCGGAGACCAGCGAGCAATCGGTGCGCTTCAAGGGACCCGCGACGAACGGATTCTTGTCGCTCTCGGCGCGGCAGAAATCGAAGCCGAAATCCTTGCGCATCTGCGCATAGGGGTTGGCGACGCCGTTCTTGTGGTTCTTGGCGGCGATCATCGCCAGTGCATCCGACTGGTCGCCGTATTTCTGGAAATAGGCCTGCGCGATCTTGCCGAATACGCCCGCGAAGCCGCCGACCGTGTCGCCGTCTTCAGGCAGATAGGACGCCTTCAGGAGGTTCTTGCCGATCTCCGGACCTGGCGTCTTCGTCATCTGCTCGACGCCGACGACGAGCACGATCTTCGCGGCTCCCGCCTCGATGGCGCGGATGCCCTGGTGCACGGCGGCCGATCCGGTGGCGCAGGCGTTCTCGACGCGGGTGGTCGGCTTGAAGCGCAGCGCCGGATTGGCCTGCAGCACAAGAGACGCCGTAAAATCCTGCGGCGAGAAGCCGGCGTTGAAATGGCCGAGCATGATCTCGTCGACATCGGACGCGGCAATGCCGGCATCGGCGAGCGCCTCGTTGGCGACCTTGACGACGAGGCCCTCGACGGTCTCCGCGTCAAACTTTCCGAATGGCGTGTGCGCCCAACCCACAATGCTGGCTGCTGTCATGGCCGTATCTCCCTGTTCCGGTTCGGGAGTCATGTAGCGCATCTCGAGAGCGTTTTCGAGCGAAGTGGACACCGGTTCGCGTGAAGAAAACGCGTCAAAACCAGAATCTAGAACCCCGTTCCTATCGGAACGGCGTTCTAGCCGGCTTTCAGCGTTTTCATCGCCTTCGCGCACATGGCGGTTATGCCTTCCCAGTTGCCGGCGCGGATATCGGCCGCCGGGCACAGCCAGGAACCGCCGACCGCCAGCACATTGGGCTCGGCGAGCCAGGTCGCCGCGTTGGCCTCGCCGATGCCGCCGGTCGGACAGACCCTGACGCTCGGGAATGGACCGGCCAAGGCGCGCAGTGCCTTGATACCGCCGGCCTGCTCGGCGGGGAAGAATTTGACGACGTCGAAGCCGTGCGCCAGTGCCTGCATCAGCTCAGAGGCGGTCGCGATCCCCGGCGCGAAAGGCAGCCGGCTGGCAGCCACCGCCTTCAGCAGCTCGGGCGTCGCGCCCGGGCTGATGCCGAATTTGGCGCCGAGCGCCTCGGCGCGCGCCAGATCGTCGGCATTGAGGATCGTGCCGATCCCGACCACAGCATCGGGCACCTCGGCGATGATGGCCTTGGCCGCATCGGCCGCGACCGCCGTACGTAGCGTCACCTCGAGCGTCCGCACGCCGCCCGCGACCAGCGCCTTGGCGAGCGGCACCGCATCGGCAAGTCGCTCGATGGTCAGCACCGGGATCACGGTGGCCTGGCGGATCAGCTCGGCGATCCGGTCCTGCTTCGATGTCGTTGTCATTGCGAGGCCTTGCGGGATGGTGGGGGACGAGGCGCCTTCTTCGGCGGCATGGCATAACGCGGAATGATCGCACCAGGATAGCACACCACGACCCCGGCCAGACGATGGCCGGCGCGGGCCGCCTCCTCGGGCTCCGCCCCGCCGAGCCGCGCGGCGAGATAGGCCGCGGCAAAACTGTCGCCGGCCGCCGTGGTATCGACCACGGGCTTCGGCAGCGGCTCCGCCCTCACCTCGCGCGTTCCGCCGGCCGAACGCACGATGCAGGCGGGCTCGGCGAGCTTCAGCACGACCTCGGGGCTCGAGATGCCGGCGAGCAATGCCGTATTGCTCTCGCCGGGATAGAGCGGCGCCAGATCCTCGGTCGAGGCCAGCACGATATCGGCGGTCTCGAATGCGCTGCTGAAGACCTTCCGCGCAAGAGCCAGGTCAGGCCAGCCGCGGGCGCGGAAATTGGTGTCGAACGCGAAGCGCGTGCCCAGCAGCCGCGCGCGCTTCAGCGCCGCCATCAGGCGGTTGCGTCCGTCCTCGCGCAGGATCGAGAGCGTGATCGCCGAGAGATAGACGATGTCGTAAGTCGCGAGCGAGTTCAGGGTGTCGTCCGTCTCGGGCAGGTCCATCAGCTCGCGGGCGGCGGCGCTGTCGCGCCAGTGGAAGAAGCGCCGCTCGCCCTTGTCGTCGGTCTGGATCAGATAGAGCCCCGGCAGCATGCCTGCCAATCGCGCGACATGCTTGGTGCCGATGCCTTCGCTCGCCCAGCCCGCGATCATCTCATCGCTCAGCGCATCATCGCCGAGCGCCGTGATGTAATCGCTGTGGACACCGAGCCGGGACAGATAAACCGCCGTGTTGAGCGTGTCACCGCCATAGGAGCGCGAATACAGCCCTCCGGGCTGACCGCCCGGAGCCTGACGCAGCTCGATCATGCATTCGCCGATGCTGGCGACCCTGGTCATACCAAGACCCGCGTGCCTGAGCGGAGCTAGGCGGCGAACTTGCCGCCCAGCTCGTCCTCGATGTGGATGCGGATGATGTCGTCGAACGTCTTTTCGGCCGTCGTGAAGCCGAGCTTCAGCGCGCGGTCCGTGACGAAATCGCGCGGCCAGCCCGAGACGATGCCGATGATGGTCGGATCGGGCACCCGCTTGATGCGCGCGGTGACGTTCCTGCCGGCGACCCGTTCCAGCGCCTCAATCTGCTCGCCGACGGTGACGGACATCCCGGGCATGCTGAGATTACGCCGCGGTCCGATCGCATTGAGGTCCATGGTACCGGCATGGACCAGGAAGCCGACCGCCGATTTCGGCGAGGCGTGCCAGTGCCGCACGTCCTCCGACACCGGCAGCACCGCCTCCTCGCCCGCCAGCGGCTCGCGGATGATGTTGGAGAAGAAGCCGGACGCCGCCTTGTTCGGCTTGCCCGGACGCACGCAGATCGTCGGCAGACGGATCGATATCCCGTCGAGCAGGCCCTTGCGGGTGTAGTCGTTGATCAGCAGCTCGCAGATCGACTTCTGCGTGCCGTAGCTCGTCAGCGGCGTATGGAAGAACTCGTCGCCGATCTTCTCCGGGAACGGCGCACCGAACACCGCGATCGAGGAGGTGAACACCAGCCGCGGCTTGTAGCCGCCGCCGACGGCGCGGATCGCGTCGATCAGGTAGCGGGTGCCGTCGAGATTGATCCGGTAGCCCTTGTCGAACTCGGCCTCCGCCTCGCCCGAGACGATTGCGGCGAGATGGAAGATCACGTCCGGGCGCCCGGCGATCAGGGGCGCGGCGGCGCCGGCATCGGCGAAATCGGATGCGACGACATTGACCGGGATCGAGGCGTTGGCGGGCTTGGCCGGCGCGACCACGTCCTGCAAGGTCATCCTGCTGATGTCCTGCTTGCCGAGGCGGCCCTCGCGCAGCAAACGCTCGGTGAGCTTGCGGCCGACCATGCCCGCGGCGCCCAGAATCAGAATGTGCACGACCCTGCTCCTTTTCTTCTCTTCTTCGAATTCAGCTGCGGGCCTTGCGCGCTTATTCCTTCACGGCACCCGTCATCGCCGAGACATAGTGCTCAACGAAGAAGGCGTAAAGAATAACCAGCGGCAGCGAGCCGCATAGCGCCCCTGCCATCAGGGAGCCCCAGCGATAGATGTCACCGTCAACGAATTCGTTGACGATGGCGACCGGCACGGTCTTGTTCGGGGTCGACTGCAGGAACGTCAGCGCGTAGATGAACTCGTTCCAGCACAGCGTGAAGCAGAAGATGAAGGCCGAGATCAGGCCGGGAATGGCAAGCGGCAGCACGATCTTGATCAGGATCTGCCAGCGGCTGGCGCCGTCGATCAGTGCGCACTCCTCGAGCTCGAACGGGATGGTCTTGAAATAGCCCATCAGAAGCCAGGTCGAGAACGGGATCAGGATCGTCGGATAGGTCAGGATCAGCGCCATCGGCGAGTCGAACAGGCCGTACTGGAACACGACGGTGGCGAGCGGAATGAACAGGATCGACGGCGGCACCAGATAGGCCAGGAAGATCAGCCCGCCGACGACGTTGGCGCCCTTGTAGCGCAGCCGCACGATCGCATAGGCCGCGAGCACGCTCGCGATGATCGACAGCACGGTGGCACCGATCGCCACATACATCGTGTTCCAGAGCCAGTGCGGATAGTAGCTCTCGAACAGCAGCTTGTGGATGTGCTTGAAGGTCGGATTCCAGGTCCAGAACGGATTGTACCTGTCGAGGTCGAGCAGCTGGTCGTCCGGCTTGATCGCGGTCAGCCCCATCCAATAGAACGGGAACAGCAGGATGATGACGATGATCGACAGCGGAATGTAGAGCGTCACGATCCGCCGCGGCACCGACTGCAAATAGCTCATCCCCTCGCTGTTGTCGGCGCGCGCCGGCGTCGACAGGATGGACTTGAGATCGACCTTGGGGGCCGGAAGGTCAGTCATTGCTTTCTCCCTGCTGCCACTTCCTGCGCTGCAGGCCGAACCAGGACACCATGATCGCGGCGAGCAGGAACGGGATCATGGCACTCGAGATCGCGGCCCCCTCGCCCAATTGTCCGGCGATGATCGCGCGCTGGTAGGACAGCGTCGCCATCAGATGGGTGGCGTTGACCGGGCCGCCGCGGGTCATCGCCCAGATCAGCTGGAAATCGGTGAAGGTGAACAGCACCGAGAACGTCATCACGACCGCGATGATCGGCGTCAGCAAGGGATAAGTGATGAAGCGGAACATCTGCCAGCGCGAGGCGCCGTCGAGCGTCGCCGCCTCGTAGAGCGAGGGCTGCACGGTCTGCAGGCCTGCCAGCAGCGTGATCGCGACGAACGGCACGCCGCGCCAGATATTGGCGAAGATCACGCAGATGCGGGCCCAGGTGGTGTCGCCGAGGAAATTGATGTTCTGGGTGATCAGGCCGAGATGCTTCAGCGACCAGGAGATGATCGAGAACTGCGAATCGAAGATCCACCAGAACGCCAACGCCGACAGCACGGTCGGCACGATGAAGGGGATCAGCACCGCGGCGCGCAGCAGCGCCTTGAACGGCATGCGCTCGTTGAGCAGTAGCGCGAGATAGAGCCCGACCGCGAATTTCACCGCGCTCGCGACGGAGGTGTAGAGCAGCGTGTTGAACACCGACAGCCAGAAGATGGAATCATCCCACAGCCACTCATAGTTCTCGGTACCGATGAAATGACCGACGCGGCCGATGCGGGTGTCGGTGAAGGACAGCCAGATCCCGAGCCCCAGCGGATAGGCCAGGAAGAAGATCAGGAACGCCATCGCCGGCACCATGAACCAGAAGCCGAGCCAGTTCTTGTTGTGGCGCAGCTGATCCCAGGCGGTCGCTTCGCGGATTTCGGTCTTCGCACGTCGCGGCGCAAGGGCGATGTCAGCCATAGGCGATGTCCCGATTGCTCAAAGGATTGAGCATGACTACGCAATATTCCAGTGATGGCATTCCAATGACGGCGCGGGCGGCGGTCGTCCGCCGCCCGCGGCCATCACATCAGCGATAGATCCGCTTCAGCTGCCGCTCGGCCTCCGCCATCGCGGTCTTGCCGTCCTTGGCGCCGGTGCAGTAGTTCGCGAACATGTCGACCACGATGAAGTCGGCGATCGCGGTCGCCGCCTTCTCGCCGGGCGTGCCGATGCCGGAGGCCGGCAGCGCGCGCTTCGAGGCCTGGCCGAACACCGCGTTCTTCGGGTCGGCGGTCCAGACCGGCGCCGTGTCGTAGGCGTTGAGCGTGTGGGTGAGGTAACCCCGCGCGCCCGACAGCCACTTCTCGAAATTCTCCTTCTCCAGCATGAAGGCGATGAACGCCTTTGCCGCATTCGGATATTTGCAGAAGTTGAAGGCGAGGATCGGAACCGCGAGTTGCAGCTCGGTCGGCTTGCCGATCGGGCCGACCGGCCACAGCGCGTGGTCGATGTCTTCGGCGAGCTCCTTCTTGCTCGGGTCGTCCTTGGCCGCGACGTAGATCGAGATGCCATTCGAGGTCAGGTACAATTCGCCGGACAGGAACGCCTTGTTGTTGGAGGAATCGTTCCAGGATGCGACACCGGGAATGAAGGTATCCGACAGCGCCTTGGCGTATTCCAGCGCCTTCATCGTCTCCGGCGAGTTGATGATGACCTTGTCGTCCTTGTCGACGGTCCAGCCGTTGAAGCCCCAGAGGATGTTGTGGACCCAGGCATTGGCGTCGCCGGTGGCATGGCCGAGCGCGAAGCCGGCCGGCGTGTTGTTCGCCTTCAGCGCCTTGCAGAGTTCGAGATAGGCCGGGAAGTCGGACGGCACCTGCTTGAAGCCGGCCTTCTCGACCGCCGACTTGCGATAGGTCAGATAGCCGCCGATGGTCGCGACGGGAATGCCGAGCCAGTCATCGCCCTGCTTGCAGGTCTTGGCCGCGGCCTCGGTCCAGCCGCCGTACTTCTTGCCGAGATAATCGGCAACGTCGTTCATCTTGAGAACCTTGGTCGGGAACAGCTGCGGCAGCGTGTGCAGGCCCCAGGCAAGGTCGAGACCCGAGCCGGTGTTGGCGGCGACCGAGGCCTTCGGCTGCACGTCCTCGAAGGACTCGCTGAACACGTTCATCTCGGTGCCGGTTGCCGCCTTGAAGGCCGCCACCATGGCATTGAAGGCATCGTCTTCCGCGGGCACGAAGCGCTTCCAGCGCATCACGGTGAGCTTGGCGCCGGGCTCCGCCTTCCAGGGCGCGCTTTGCGCCCAGGCCTTGGCGAAGTCAAACAGCGCCGGCCCGGTCAGCATCCCGGTTGCGGCCAGCGCGGTGCCGCCCTGAAGTAGCGAGCGGCGAGTAAAATCGTGCATCGTCCTTCCTCCCAAATGACTGTGTTTTTCTTGTTTTTGATCTGGCCTGTTGGTCGGCCATTCAGATCGATCAGTCGGTCAGCTATTCAGTCGTTTCCCCGTCGAATCGTCGAACAGATGGACCAGCGCCGGATCCGGCTTGAGCCGAACCTTGTCGCCCGGGTTGAACTGATGGCGTTCGCGGAACACGGCGACGACCTGCTCGCCGCCGAGCTTGGCGAACACCTGGGTCTCCGAGCCGGTCGGCTCGACCACCACGATCTCGGCTTCGGCGCCGTCATCGGCGATGGTGAAATGCTCGGGCCGCACGCCGTAGACCGCGGGCTTGCCGTCGGAATTGGCCGGCGCCGATTTCAGCGGCAGCTTGACGCCGTTCGGTCCCTCGAAATAGGCGGCACCGTTCACCTTCACCTTGCCCTTGAGGAAATTCATCGCCGGCGAGCCGATGAAACCGGCCACGAACTGGTTCTCCGGCTTGTCGTAGAGCTCCAGCGGCGAGCCCATCTGCTCGACGATGCCATCATGCATCACCACGATCTTGTCGGCCATGGTCATGGCCTCGATCTGGTCGTGGGTAACGTAGACGGTCGTGGTCTTCAGCCGCTGATGCAATTCCTTGATCTCGGTGCGCATGGCAACGCGCAGCTTGGCGTCGAGGTTCGACAGCGGTTCGTCGAACAGGAACACCTGCGGATCGCGCACGATGGCGCGGCCCATCGCGACACGCTGGCGCTGGCCGCCGGAGAGCTGGCGCGGATAGCGCTCGAGCAGCGGCGTCAGCGCGAGGATTTCGGCTGCGCGCTTGACCCCGCTCGAGATTTCCTCGGGCTTGGCGCCGCGCAGCTTCAGCGAGAAGCCCATATTGTCGGCGACCGTCATGTGCGGGTAGAGCGCGTAGTTCTGGAACACCATCGCAATGTCGCGCTCTTTGGGCTGGACATTGTTGACGACGCGGTCGCCGATCGAGATCGTTCCGGAGGTGATGTTCTCAAGTCCGGCCAACATGCGCAGCAGGGTCGACTTGCCGCAGCCGGAGGGGCCGACCAGAACGACGAACTCGCCGTCCTCGATCGGGATCGACACGCCGTGCAGGACTTCAAAATTGCCGAACGACTTCCGCACGTCGCGAATCTGGACCGACGACATCCACTTCCCTCCCTCAAGTTCCCGACGGCGTACGACGAGTGCCGCCACCGCTCTGCTTTGTTCCGGCCACGCTGGGTGCGCGGCTCTGTTGGACTTGCGTTATTGTCCGCAGTTTATCCGGTTTTGGCAATCGTTCGATTAGCAATCGCTTGGTAGCGCTGTCAATATCGGTTTGTCTGCAACGAACGTCGTGATATGAGCGGCAAATGGCCCGAAAACACATCACGCCAGGCAAGATCCGGCTCGCCGAAGTCGCGAAGCTTGCCGGCGTCAGTCCGATCACGGCCTCGCGTTTCTTCAGGAATCCGGATGCACTCTCGGCCGGCAAGCGCGCCCGGGTCGAAAGTGCGGCAAAAGAACTCGGTTACGTGCCCAATCTCGCGGCACGCGCGCTTGCGTCGCAGCGCACCGAGGTGATCGGTGTCCTGATCCCGTCGCTGACCAACAACGTGTTCGCCGACGTGCTGCGCGGCATCTATGACGCGCTCGACGGCAGCCGCTACAGCATTCAGCTCGCCAACACCCGCTACAGCATCCTGCAGGAAGAGCGCCTGCTGCGTCTCTTTCTGGCACAGAAGCCGGCCGGGCTGATCATCACCGGCATCAACCAGACCGCCGATTCCCGCCGCATCATGGAAACGGTCGATTGCCCGATCGTGCAAATCATGGAAGTCGGTCCCTCCCCGATCGACATGATGATCGGATTCTCGCATTTTGACGCGGCAAAAGCCGCAATCGCCCATCTGCTCGCGCAGGGCAACCGGCGGATCGGCTTCCTCGGCGCGCGAATGGATCCGCGGGTGCAGCGGCGGCTTGACGGCTATCGCGCCGCGATGACCGAGGCCGGGCTGTTCGATCCGCAGCTCATTGTCACGACGGCGATTCCGACCTCGGTGACATTGGGTGGGACGCTGTTTGCCGACCTGCTCGCCAAGACGCCCGACATCGACGCCGTGTTCTGCGTCAATGACGACCTGGCGCTCGGCGCGCTGTTCGAATGCAAGCGCCGTCACATGGCGGTGCCAGAGCAGATGGCGATCGTCGGCTTCAACGATCTCGAATTCATGGCATCGAGCGAGCCGACGCTGAGCAGCGTGCGCACCAATCGCTACGAAATGGGCAGAAACGCTGCCATGATGGTGATCGAGACGCTCGAAGGACGCCGGCCCGCCGAGCCCGTCGTCGATCTCGGCTTCAGTGTCATGGAGCGGCAAAGCTCGGCGCGACGCAGCTGACATCCACCCGACACCATCCGGTCAGGAGTGACGCGAAAAATGACAAAATGGTAGCGCAACCAAGCGCCTTCAACTAAGGTCCAATCCATCCAGTGAAACACCTGTGCGTGATCGTCGAGGTTTGTAGTGCGTGACGATTTGCGCCAGGTAGAACACGTTGAACCAGAGCCCTTGAATGGGCCCATCAAGAGTTTGCATTGCGGGAGAAACCAATGACAAAACCCCACACCAACGGGCACAGCGCCGCAGGCGAGACCAAGACGGGCAAGGGCCGCAGGCTCCGCTCCCAGGAATGGTTCGACAACCCGCACAATCCGGGCATGACCGCGCTCTATCTGGAGCGCTACCTGAACTACGGCCTGACCCGCGAGGAATTGCAGTCCGGCAAGCCGATCATCGGCATCGCCCAGACCGGCAACGACCTGTCGCCCTGCAACAGGCACCACCTTGAGCTCGCGCACCGCGTCCGCGAGGGCATCCGCGCCGCCGGCGGCATCGCGATGGAGTTTCCGACCCATCCGATCCAGGAGACCGGCAAGCGCCCGACCGCGGCGCTCGACCGCAATCTCGCCTATCTCGGCCTGGTCGAGATCCTGTTTGGCTATCCGCTTGATGGCGTGGTGCTGACCACCGGCTGCGACAAGACCACCCCGGCCTGCATGATGGCGGCTGCGACCGTCAACCTGCCGGCGATCGTGCTGTCGGGCGGCCCGATGCTGAACGGCTGGCACGAAGGCCAGCGCACCGGCTCCGGCACGGTGGTGTGGAAGGCGCGCGAACGGCTCGCCGCGGGCGAGATCGACTATGAGCAGTTCATTGAGATCGTGGCCTCTTCGGCGCCCTCGGTCGGCCATTGCAACACGATGGGCACCGCCTCCACCATGAACTCGCTCGCCGAGGCGCTCGGCTTCTCGCTGCCAGGCTGCGCGGCAATCCCGGCGCCCTATCGCGAGCGCGGCCAGATCGCCTACGAGACCGGAAAACGCATCGTCGACATGGTCTGGGAAGATTTGAAGCCGTCGGACTTCCTGACTCGCGAGGCGTTCGAGAACTGCATCGTTGTCAACTCCGCGATCGGCGGCTCAACCAATGCGCCGATCCACATCAATGCGCTGGCGCGCCATGTCGGCGTCGAGCTGTCGATCGACGATTGGCAGAAATACGGCCATGACGTGCCGCTGCTGGTGAACATGCAGCCGGCCGGCTTCTATCTCGGCGAGGAATATCACCGCGCCGGCGGCGTGCCCTCGGTGGTGCGCGAGCTGATCAAGCACAAGCGCATCCATGAAGGCGCCCTCACCGTCAACGGCCGCACCATGGGTGAGAACTGCAAGGAAGCGCCGAAGCCCGACGGCGACGTGATCTGGGGCTACGACAAGCCGCTGGTGAAGGACGCCGGCTTCCTGGTCTTGCGCGGTAATCTCTTCGATTCCGCGATCATGAAGACCAGCGTGATCTCGAAGGAATTCCGTGACCGCTATCTGTCCAACCCGAAGGACCTCAACGCCTTCGAGGGCCGCGCCATCGTGTTCGAGGGCCCGGAGGACTATCACACGCGGATCGAGGATCCCGCGCTCGACATCGACGAGCACTGCGTCCTGTTCGTTCGCGGCACCGGTCCGATCGGCTATCCCGGCGGCGCCGAGGTCGTGAACATGCAGCCGCCGGCGGCGCTGATCAAACGCGGCATCCTGTCCCTGCCCTGCATCGGCGATGGCCGGCAGTCCGGCACCTCGGGCTCGCCGTCGATCCTCAACGCCTCGCCGGAAGCCGCCGCCGATGGCGGGCTCGCGATCCTCAAGACCGGCGACAAGGTGCGCATCGACCTCAACAAGGGCAGCGCCAACATCATGATCTCGGAGGATGAGCTGCGTACCCGCCGCGCCGAGCTGAAGGCCAAGGGCGGCTTCCCGCACCCGGCCAACCAGACGCCGTGGCAGGAGCTCTACCGGCAAACCGTCGGTCAGCACGCGACCGGCGCCTGCCTCGAGCTCGCGACCCGCTACCACGACATCGCCGGCAAGGTCGGCGTGGCGCGGGACAATCACTAGCTCCGCATCGTCATTGCGAGCGCAGCGAAGCAATCCATTTCCCCGCCGCGGAAGTATGGATTGCTTCGTCGCTTCGCTCCTCGCAATGACGGCGGCAGCAAATTCAATCAAAACTTCGAGGAGACTTCCATGTCAGACAGACTGAAGGGAAAGCGCGCCGTTGTCACCGCCGCGGCGGCGGGCATCGGGCGCGCATGCGCGATCGCATTCGCGCGTGAAGGCGCGACCGTGATCGCCACCGACATCAACGAGAGCGGAATCGCCAACCTCGCCAAGGACGGCGTCGCCGAAACCGCCCGTCTAGACGTTCGCAGCACCGCTGATGTCAACGCTTTCGCCAAGCGCGTCGGAAAGATCGACATCCTGCTCAATGCGGCGGGCTTCGTACACCACGGCACCATCCTGGAGTGTTCCGACGAGGACTTCGACTTCTCGTTCGACCTCAACGTCAAGTCCATGCACCGGACCATCAAGGCGTTTCTGCCGGCGATGCTGGAAGGCGGCGGCGGCAGCATCGTCAACATTTCGTCCTGCGCGGCGTTGCGGCCGCCGGCCAACCGTTATGTCTACAGCGCGTCGAAGGCGGCGGTCTCGCTGCTGACGCGCGCGGTTGCGCTCGACTTCATCACCCAGGGCATCCGCTGCAACGCGATCTGCCCCGGCACCGTTGAGACGCCCTCGATGCTGGAGCGCGCGGCTGCCGCGGGCCCAGACGGACGCGAGAAATTCGTCGCGCGCCAGAAAATGGGCCGGCTTGGCACCGCCGAGGAAATCGCGGCCATGGCGGTCTATCTGGCAAGCGACGAAGCTGCATTCACCACCGGTGTCGACATGGTCGTCGACGGCGGCTTCATGCTCTGACGTTTCCCGATCAAAGGCATTTGGCATGAACAAGATCGATCTCAACGGCCGCTGCGCCGTCGTCACCGGCGGCGCGCAAGGGTTCGGCCGCGCCATCACCGAGCGCTTCGTCGCATCCGGCGCCAGGGTCGCGATCTGGGATTTCGACCAGCCGCTGGCAGAGAAGACCGCCAGGGCGATCGGCGAGAACGTGATCGCAATCAAGACTGATGTCACCGATCCCGCCGCGGTCGACGCCGCGTGCGATCAGACGCTGCGGGCGTTCGGCAAGATCGACATTCTCGTCAACAACGCCGGTATCACCGGAGCCAACAAGCCGGTATGGGAAACCGATCTCGACGATTGGCGCAGGGTGATGCGCATCAATCTCGAGGGTCCCTTCATCTGCTGCAAAGCGATCGTGCCGACCATGATCGGCCAGAAATACGGCCGCATCGTCAACATCGCCTCGATCGCCGGCAAGGAAGGCAACCCGAACGCCGCGCATTATTCGTCGTCGAAGGCCGGCCTGATCGCGCTGACGAAATCGCTCGGCAAGGAACTCGCGCAGCACGACATCCTGGTCAACGCGGTGACCCCGGCCGCGGCAAAGACCGCGATCTTCGACCAGATGACGCAAGCGCACATCGACTTCATGCTGTCGAAGATTCCAAAGGCCCGGTTCGTCCAAGTCGAGGAACTCGCTTCGATGGTGGCGTGGCTGGCCTCGGAGGATTGCGCGTTCTCGACCGGCGCCGTGTTCGACATCTCCGGCGGCCGGGCGACGTACTAGAGCGTTTTCGAGCGAAGTGGACGCCGGTTCGCGTGAAGAAAACGCGTCAAAATAAGAAGCTAAAGCTTCGGTTCTGATTCAATCAGAACCGAAGCTACTGCGCCCCGCTTGGCGGGTTGTCGCAGCGCTGCGACGAGATGATCTGCGAGCAATGACGCCGCGCGCGCAAGATTCGGCGCGCGGTGCAGACGGATCTCCGCGCGCGGCAGCCGCGGCATGCCATCGCGCGCGGTCAGGCGGCGCAACGACGGCGGAAAGGTCCCCGACTTCACGACCGTCACGGCGAGGCCCTGTGCCGCGATCGCCTCGACCGCGGACAGGCTGTGGCTGACAAAGGCGAGCCGCCACGGCCGGCTCGCTTCATCCAGCGCCTGCATCGCCCAGCTCCGGAACAGGCAGCCCTGCGGATAGAGCGCAACCGGCAGCGGGTCGAGTTCCTCGACACGATGCGTGGCGCTCGCGGCCCACACCGCCTGCTCGGTGCGCAGCCATTCGCCCTCGCCGCGCCCTTCAGGGTGCATGGCGATCACGAGGTCATAGGCTTCGCCGAGCCGGTCCGTCATCGACGATGTCAGCCCGGTCTCCATCTCGACATGGATCAGCGGATAGTTGGCGACAAAATCCTTGAGCAGCGGCGGGACGATCAGCGTCCCGTAATCGTCCATCACGCCAAGGCGTACCCGCCCGCCGGTGCCGTGCGCGCGCACCCGGCCGACAGCCTCCGCATTGAGGCTCAGAATGCGGCGGGCGTAACCGAGCAGCCCTTCGCCGGCCGCGCTCAGATCGACGCTGGACGTGCTGCGGTGAAACAGCTCGGCGTGCAGCCGTTCCTCCAGCCGCTTCACCTGCATGCTGACGGCCGATTGGGTCCGGTTCAGCGCCGCGGCGGCGCGGGTGAAGGAGCGATGATCCGCCACCGCGACAAAGGCCTGCAGAAGATCCGGGTCCAGGACGGGGGTACTCATCACAATCTGTGATTTAGTTGATCAAATTTATTTCATTCAATGATTATCGCCCCTTCCCTAGATTGCGCAAGCAAAACAGAGGGGTCGAAGCGGGATGGGCGAGATCTGGGGGGTGTTGGCCGCGGTCGGGTCGAGCGCGCTCGGCGGAACCTCGATCGGAGCGACGCGGTTTCTGGTCGGCGCCATAGACCCACTGGCGATCGGCGCCTTCCGCTTCGGCATCGGCGTCCTGCTGCTGCTGCCGCTGGCGCTGTTGCAACGTGGAAGCTGGCCGCCGCGGCGCGACTGGCTTGGTGTCACCGGCCTCGGCCTCTTGTTCTTTGCGGCGTTCCCGGTCCTGTTCAACGCCTCGCTGATCTTCACCACCGCCGCGCGTGGCGCGCTCGCGCTTTCGACGCTGCCGCTGCTGACCATGCTGGTCGGCGCGGCGCTTGGTGCCGAGCCGCTCACCGCGCGAAAAACCATCGGCGTGCTGGTGACGATCCTGGGCGTCTCGATGGCGCTGCTCTCCGGCCTCGCCACGGCGCCGCCGGGCGCCTGGCGCGGCGATCTCCTCATGGTCGCGGCCGCGCTGTGCATGGCGCTCTACAGCATCTGGTCGAAGCCCTATATCCGCCGTTCCGGTCCGATCCCCTTCACCACCCTCGCCATGGCGGCCGGTGCGATGGTGCTCATTACCGCCTCGCTGCTGCGCGGCAGTTTCGCGCCGGTCGCGGATTTTGGCGCGCCGCAATGGTTCGGCGCGACCTATCTCGGCGCGTTCGGCGCAGCGCTCACCTTCTATCTCTGGGCCTTCGCGCTGGAGCGGACGACGCCGACCCGGGTGGCGATCTCGGTCACCGTCAATCCGATCGCCGCCTCGCTGGTCGGCGCAGCCTTGCTCGGCGAGCCGCTGAGTTGGAATCTGATGGCCGGCATCGTCACCGTCTTCGCCGGCATCTGGATCGCGACCACCCAGCCGCAACAGGCACGCGTGGTCGCGCCGGACACACACTGACCCGCCGCAACGCCCCCGCAAGGCCGTCAGCGAATCCGTGCTAGCCTGAGGGTCCGGTCCAAGCGAACCCGAGGCGGCACGCATTGAACATTTCCCTTTACGACATCTCCGTCTGGGTGCTGCCACTGGTGATCGCCATCACGTTCCACGAGGCGGCACACGGCTTCGTCGCGCACCGGCTCGGCGACGACACCGCCTGGAAGCTCGGCCGCGTCAGTTTCAATCCGCTGAAGCACATTGATCCGTTCGGGACGCTGATCCTGCCCGCGGTGCTGCTGTTCGCGCATTCGCCGTTCCTGTTCGGCTACGCCAAGCCTGTGCCGGTGAACTTTCGCAAGCTGAGCCATCCCAAGCTCGACATGGTGTGGGTGGCGCTGGCCGGACCGGTCATCAACATCATCCTGGCGACCGCGGCGGCGCTGGCATTCCACGCGCTGCCATTCGTGCCGTCCGATGCGGCACAATGGACCTCGGACAATCTGAAAAACGCCTTCCTGATCAACATCGTGCTTGCGATCTTCAACATGATGCCGATCCCGCCGCTGGATGGCGGCCGGGTCGCGGTCGGACTGCTGCCTCGGCCGCTGGCGGTCCCGCTCGCCCGGCTGGAGCCCTACGGCATGCTGATCCTGATCGGGTTGTTGATCCTGCTGCCCGTGATCGGCAGGCAGATCGGCCTAAATCTTGATGTTATTTCAACGATACTGCGAACTCTGACCGGCTATGTAATCAACGCCCTTCTCCTCGTTACCGGAAACACATAGCCTTTGATCTGGCGCATAATCTGGCCGGAAATCGATGCCACTTTCCGGATCATGCTCAGGGATGGGAACGCTTCGAGGCCATGGTGATCAAAGCTGCCGATATGCTGATTGCACGACGCGCCGACACCCGCGCGCGGGCTGACTTTGCAACCTGGAAGATGATGGCGAAGCTGAACGGCGCCTCTGCCCTGCCGCCGGAGGCGCAGAATTTCCTGGCCATCCACAAGAGGCTGCTGGACCAGATGAGCGACGGCGAGGCCAGCGAGGCGACGATCCAGGAGATGTATCGCACCTACTATGCGGAGATGGGCGGCGCCGGCAAGGCACCCGAGGTTCCGGCACGCTCGCGCGAACCGGCCGCCGACACCGGTAACGTCACCGCGTTCCGCCGCCTGCCCGCCAAGAAGACGGCCGCCGCTGCCCCGAACGCCAAGCGTCCGATGCCGGTGGCGCTGATCTTCGCCTGCCTCGTCGTGGTCTACGTCGCGATCCGCTACTACTGGAAATAGCGCGCTCCGCGCTGCAAGCCATCCCTCGCTTTCATCGTCGACGCGCGCACGCTGCGGCGTCCCGTCGCGCGTCACTGGCCGCTCAATCGCCGCAGCGTGGAATATCGCTCGCGATCGATCGCGCCCGTGCCCTAGGCGATACGCCCGATGCCGGGCATAATGAGGAACTCAAGAACAAAAATCATACTGGAGGGAAGATGAAGCGTTCCATTGCAGCCTCGGCCAAGACAGCCTTGGTGATGATTACGAGCCTCGTGTTCGCCGGCAGCGCGTCGGCGCAGACGATGGACAAGGTCGCCAAGGTCGGCGCCCTCGGCGATCAGTCCGGGCTCTATCAGGATATCGGCGGTCCCGGCTCGACGGTGGCGGCGCAGATGGCAATCGAGGATTCCGGGCTGCTGGCGAAGGGCTGGAAGATCGACCTGATCTCGGCCGATCACCAGAACAAGCCCGACGTCGCGGTCAACATCGGCAAGCAGTGGATCGATGTCGAGAAGGTCGACGTGTTCGTTGATCTCGCGGCCTCCAATGTCGGGCTCGCGATCGCCAACCTCGCCAAGGAGAAGAACGTCGTCAACCTCAACTCGGGCTCCGCCTCGTCCGACCTCACGGGCGCGCAGTGCTCACCGAACACGGTGCACTGGGTCTACGACACCTACATGCTCGCCAATGGCACCGGCAAGGCGCTGGTGAAATCCGGCGGCGACAGCTGGTTCTTCCTCACCGCGGACTATGCGTTCGGTCAGGCACTCGAGCGCGACACCTCAGCGGTCGTCACTGCGAATGGCGGCAAGGTGCTCGGCAGCGTCAAGCACCCGCTCAACAACGCGGACTTCTCGTCCTTCCTGCTGCAGGCGCAAAGCTCGAAAGCCAAGATCGTCGGTCTTGCCAATGCCGGCGGCGACACCACTAACGCAATCAAGCAGGCCGCCGAATTCGGTATCGTCTCGGGCGGCCAGCGGCTTGCCGGCATGCTGCTGTTCATTACCGACATCAACGCGCTCGGCCTCAACGTCGCGCAGGGCCTGAACTTCACCGAGACATTCTACTGGGACATGAACGATCAGACCCGCGCCTTCACCAAGCGCTTCATGGAGCGCTTCAAGAAGAACCCACCGACCATGGTGCAGGCCGGCGTCTATTCCTCGCTGATCCATTACTTCAAGGCATTGGAGGCGCTCGGCGGCAATCCGCATGACGGCCGCGCCGTGGTTGCCAAGATGAAGGAGCTGCCGACCGACGATCCGCTGTTCGGCAAAGGGGCCATCCGGATCGATGGCCGCAAGATCCACCCCGCCTATCTGTTCGAGGTGAAGAAGCCGTCGGAGTCAAAGTATCCGTGGGACTACTACAAGCTGGTCGCCACCATCCCTGCGGATGAGGCCTTCCTGCCGCTCGAGAAGAGCGCCTGCCCGCTGGTGAAGAAGAGCTGAGCCGATATCATCCGGGCCTCGCGAGACGAGCGCCCGGAATCGGCTGGCAGCACATTCGACGCCGAAATGGATTCCGGGCTCGCGACTTCGTCGCGCCCCGGAATGACGCAGGCTCCTGATCGAGCCTCGGCTCGCTACGACTTCGGCTTGTTGAATGTGACGGGAAGAGTGAAGGAGAACTGGTCCTCGGTCAGTCCGGCCGGCGGCGCGGGCACCGGATCGGAACGGTGAACCATCGAGATCGCGGCGTCGTCGAACGCGGCGTCTCCGGACGTTTCCATCACGGCAACGGACAAGACCTTGCCGAGACGATTGAGCACCAGGGCAAGCTTCACCTTGCCCTCCTTGGCTTTGCCGTTCTCCGGGAATTTCTTGTGCAGGTCGAGATAGGCGCTGATCTTCTTGCCCCATTTGGCCGTCAGCGCGAGCTTGTCCCTGCCAATCCCGGGGTTGGGCGCCTTCGTCGTCTCCGACTGACGCGCGTCCTCCAGCTTGGTTGGCGCGGCCGCTTCTGAAGCCTGTTGCGCTTCCTGCGCGTTGGTCTCGACCTTGGCGACCTTGGCCTCGTCCTCCTTCTGCTTCTTGGCGGTGTCCTCCGTCACGATGCGATCGGGGTCGTCGGCCTCCATCGGCTTGGCCTGTGGCAGATCGGTGTCCTTCACCTCCGCCTTCTGCTGCGCCATCTCCTGCACGGCCTGCTGTTCGTCGGCCGGCGCTCCGGGCGGTGCAGCATCATCGGGCACGTCAGGAGAGGCGAGTTCGACGGCGTATTCCGCACCGGCAGCACCGAGCCCTTCGCCGCCGTCGTCGCGCAAATTCGTCAGCGCCAGCGCCGCGCCGCCCAGATGCAGCCCGACGGCCGTCACCGCGGCGATCACCCAGAGCCGCTTCGACGTCCGCAGATCAAGATCGGGGTTGGTGGACATCGCTGTTCGCCGTCAGGGTTTGGCCGGCTCGCCCTGCGCCGCCGCAGGCGCTCCAGGCAGGCCCTCGAGCGCAACCAGCTTGACATGCGTGTAGCCGCCGGCGCGCAACAGCTCCATCACGCCCATCAGTTCGCCATAGGGCACCATGCGATCGGCCCGCAGGAACACGTATTTGTCTCTGCTCATGTCCGGCACCGCATCGAGCGAATTGACCAGGTCGACCCGCTTCACCGCGTTCTCCCCGATCGCCAGCGTCAGGTCGGGCTTGATGCTGACATAGGTCGGCTTGTCCGGCTTCTTCTGCGGCGTCGCGCTGGAGGTCGGCAGATCGATCGGCAGGTCGACGGTCGAGAGCGGCGCCGCCACCATGAAGATGATCAGCAGCACCAGCATGACGTCGATGAACGGCGTGACGTTGATCTCGTGGGATTCCGCGAAATCGTCGTCGCCATCGTTCTCGGAGATCGAGACTGCCATCGCCTACTCCGCCGCCGCGGCGCGCGGATGCGCAGTGCGCGGAACGTCGCCATGGGTGCGATCGAGATCGCGCGACAAGAGCCGTCCCGCCGCGCCCGAGGCGCGGTTGACGAGTTCGAGATAGACCTTCGTGACGCGCGAGAAATGGTTGTAGATGATGACCGCCGGGATCGCCGCGACGAGGCCGATCGCGGTTGCGAGCAGCGCTTCCGCGATGCCCGGCGCCACCACGGCAAGGTTCGTCGTCTGCGACTTCGAAATGCCGATGAAGCTGTTCATGATGCCCCAGACGGTGCCGAAGAGGCCGACGAAGGGCGACGTCGCGCCGATGGTCGCGAGCAGCCCCATGCCGACGCGGATCTTGCGGGCTTCGGCGCGCACGATCTCGGCAAAGCTCGATGCCGCGCGCTCCTTGATGCCGGCATCGCTGGAGATGCCCGCCGACAGTCGTCCCTCGCGCATCGCAGCCGCAATGAACGACGACAGCACGCTGCCCTTGGCGCCGAGCGCGAACTGCGCTTCCGCCAGCGACCGCGATTCAGCGATCTTGGCGAGCGCGCCGCGCAGCTTGCTCTGCGCCACGGTCAGCTCGACCATCTTGGCGATGAACACGGTCCAGGTCACGAGCGAGGCGAAGGCGAGACCGAGCATCACCGCCTTCACGATGATGTCGGCGTTCAGGAACATGTTCCACGGCGACAATTCGTGCAGGCCGGTCGAGGTCGACTTCAGCACCTTGCCGTCGCCGTTCGCCGGCCCGGCCGGCGACGCATCGAGCGCCGTCGGTGCCGGAGCCGCCGCGGCGGGTGTCGGCGCGGCCTGAGTTTGCAGGGCCTGGGCTTGCGGCGCAGCGGGCGCCGGCTGGGCCACCGGCGCGGTCTGGGCAGCTGCCGCTGGCTGGGCCTGCGCAGCCGGCGGTTGGGCCACGGGAGCGGACTGGGCCCGGGTCACCGGCGCGGGCTGCGCGGCAGGCGCCGTTTGCTGCTGCGCCGAAGACGGCGCAGCCAACATCAGCATCGCCAGCGAGGCGATCAGGGCGGATGCAGCGGGGAACTTGAATGTCATCATCAGTTACACTTCAGCCCAGTGGCGGATCAGGTTGTGATAAATCCCGGTCAATTTGACCGTTTCAGGGTCATCGCGGCCCAGCCGCTCCACCAGAGCCTGGATCGCAGTATCGAGATCAAAGATCAGGCTGCGCGCGTGGGCATCCCGTACCATGCTCTGCAGCCAGAAAAAAGACGCTACCCGGGTCCCCCGCGTGACCGGCGTGACCAGATGCAAGCTGGACGCAGGATAAACGACGAGATCGCCTGCCGGCAGCTTAATTTCATGCGATCCATAGAGATCTTCGATGACGAGCTCACCGCCATCGTACTCCTCCGGCTCCGATAAAAACAGCGTGACCGAGAGGTCGGTGCGGATCCGCAAGCCTGTCATTTTGTCGCCCCGCACCGCATTATCGACATGCAGGCCGAAATGGTGCCCGTCGCTTGCGGCGTAGCGGTTGAACAAGGGTGGAAAGATTTGAAGCGGGATCGCCGCCGAGATGAAGCGCGGGCTTGCCGACAACGCCGACAGGATCCGGTTGCCGAGCTGCCGCGCGACCTCGCTATCGGGCGGCAGCTGCTCGTTGCGCTTGACCATCGCTGAAGCAGCCCCCGCGGTCGAGCGGCCGTCCTCCCAATCGCTGGCGTCCATGATGCGGCGAAAGTCCGCCACATCAGCCTTGCTCAATACGTCGGGAATGCAGACCAGCATCTTGTGTCGCGAAGCCTCTGTCAGTAACGCGCAGACACAACCAGATACGCAGCGCGCCCCGGCGCTTCCAGAACGAACGGTGCTGCGCTCTGGTACAGCGCGTCGTAGTAGCGCTTGTCGAAGATGTTGTTGACGAACAGCTTCATGGTCCAGTGCTTGTCGATCTTGGCCTCGGCAAAGGCGTCGAAGCGCCAATAGCTCGGGATCGACGTGCCCTGGTTGGCCGCGAGCAGCGTGCCGCCATAGACCTTCGAGCGGTACACCGCCTGCCCGCCGAGCTCCCACATGTCGGTGAGCTGGTACTTGGTCAGCATGCTGAACGACTGATGCGCGACGTTGGCGAGCGGCAGCCCGACATTGCTCGAGTACAGGATCGTGTTGGCCGGCGGCGCCAGCGACTTCGTCACTGCCGACTGCATCAGCACGAGACCGCCGAACACGCTCCACTTGTCGGTGATCTTGCCGCCCACGCCGAGATCGATGCCGCGGATGCGGTAAGCGGCGCCTGCCGTAATGCAGGACACGTTGCCGGTCGTGTTGGCCGGATAGGTGCAACCCAGTGGGATCGACCCGGCCGGCGTCGTGTTGCTGATATTCTGCGCTTCGCGCGCGTTTTCCTTCTCGGTCTGGAACAGCGCCGCCGTCACCAACAAATGCCGGTCGAACAATTCCCACTTGGTGCCGACCTCGATGGCCTTGTTCTTTTCCGGCCCGAAGATCTGGTTGTTGCCGCCGGCAAGAACCGGATTGATGCCGCCATAGGCGGTGCTGGTGCCGTCGAACTCGGCGCCGACCGGGTTGGACGAGGTCGCGTAGGCCGCATAGACGCTGCCGTTCGGGAGCGGCTTCAACGTGAGGCCGACGTTGAAGTTGGGCATCCCGAACTCGGCCGATTGTCGGCCGAGGGTGCCATTGGTGGCATAGGCGGAGGTGTTGATGCTGTAGTCGTCGTAACGGACGCCGCCATTGAGAATGACGAAATCGTTCCAGTTGGCGGTGTCCATGATGTAGCCGCTGACCGTATCGATCCCGATCTTGGTCGGCATCCCGGACAGCCCCGAGGGAATCGGGAACGGAATGTTGGTGTATTGCGGATTGAACACGCTGACGCCGGAGAGCGAGCCGCTTCCCGTGAAGGCCGATGTGCCGGTCGTGACTTCGGAGCTCAGCCCGAGATATTTGTCGATCGACGACCGCTCGTTGTCGTATTCGACGCCGGCCGTCGTCGTATGCTTGAAGCCGAGCCCGTCGACCGACTTGTAGGTCGCCTCGGTCTGGTTGGCGAACACGTCGGTGACCTGATAGCGGCTCTGCGGATTGAGACTGAGCGTGGAGGCCGACAGCGGATCCTTCAGCACGGGGCCTTCAGGCAGCGTGCCGATGTAGTTCTGGGTCGAGCGCGATTCCCTGATCTTGTTGCTGATCACGAGGTCCGGCGTGACCTGCACCTCGGCGTTGATCGTGCCGATGTCCTGCCCGGTCCTGAAGAAGTCGCGATTGACGAAGCCGTAGAAATTGTTGCGGTTGACGCCGAAATCCGGGAACGGGCCGCCTGCCGTGCTCGCCGTGCTCGGCCGGTAGTACGGCACGCCGAAATCCGGGATGCCGGTGAGCTCGGTGTGAATATAGTTGCCGGTGATCTTCACCGCATCGACCGGCTTCCAGGTGCCGGCGACGAACGCGCCGTCGCGGTTGTCGGTGACATAGCTGCGGCCGGCGACGCCGGCATCCTGGAACAGGCCGCCGGCGCGGATCGCCAGCGTCGGGCTGATCACCTGGTTGACATCGAGCGTCACCCGCTTGGTGCGATCGGTGCCGAAGGTGGTGTCCATGTTGTAGAAGCTGTTCTCCGTCGTCGCCTGCTTGGTGACGATGTTGATCGCGCCGCCGGTGGTACCGCGGCCGGCAAAGGACGAGCCGGGACCGCGCAGGATCTCGACCTGCTCGGTGAAGAAGTTCTCGCGGACACTGACGCCGGCATCGCGGACGCCGTCGATGAAGATATCGTTGCGCGCGTCGAAGCCGCGGATGAAGAAGCGGTCGCCGAACGCGTTGCCGCCCTCACCCGTGCCGAGCGTGACGCCAGCGGTCGACAGGATCGCCGATTTCAGCGAGGTCGCGTTCTTGTCTTCGAGCACGTCCTTCGTCAGCACCGTGACCGACTTCGGCGTGTTCAGGATCGGTTCGGGAAACTTGCTGGATGCCTGCAAACGGTCGCCCTTGTACGGCGCAGCCGGATCGGCATAGGGGTCGCGGTCGGCGGGAAGACCGCCGGCGTTGGGAAACGGCACAGGCGCCTGCTGGGCCTGCTGGTTGGCGCGCCGCGCGGCGCGGCGCAGCGCATTGCGGGCGCGGACCTGGTCCGATGTCGGCTTTGACGAGACGGGCTTCGGACGAGCGACCGGGGCATCGACATTCACCGGCGGCAGGTTGGTCTGCTGCGCCTCAGCCCCCAAAAACGACGCCACCGCGATCAAGCTGGCGACAGCGGAGACCTTCGTGGCGGAATAACTGGTATCATCAGCCGAACCGATCGCCGCATCGAAGCGCAGCGATCTCGGCGCCTTCACATTGCTCATTTCATGCACGCCCCAAAAAGCGAGTCCGTTCGCGAAATCACCGTGCGACGAACTGTCTCTTTCGGTTATCGAGCGCGCCTTTGTTTGTCAATGCGATCAGCGCCACAGTCTGCTTGAATCGCCCCAATTCAAAGCGATTCTAATCTGTGGTTTGAAACCGTTCTAAACTTGAGTTTTTAAGCGTTCTAATAATGGTTCTAAATCGGTGCCGAGACGCCTCGCCGATCATTCGGCGCTTGGTGGCTTCATCAGCGAGAACAGCTCGTCGATGGTCCGCTGCGCGACCTGCCGCACGCGGTCGCTGTTCTCGAGGCCGGCGATATTGACGCCGTTGACGACGGCTTTGATCTCGTCGCGGAAGTCGGTGAGAAAGCGCAGCGGGTCACGCTGCTCGTTGGCGACACGCGCGATCAACCCCGTGACCAGGATCTGGCATGCCATCATGCGTCCGTTCAACTCATCCATCGCTGCCCTCATCCTGTCGCATCGTCGCTGCGCGATATGAACGACATCCCGCGGCGTTTCAACCGCGTCGCGCAAATTGCATCAGGTGAACAGATGGAGAGCAGGTCGCGGCGACGCTCGCGCTATTTCGCGGCGATGTCCGCGGCATCCTCGCCGAGCGCCTTGATGCGATCCTTGACCTCGCGCAGCGTGGCCAGTCCGCTCTCGACATGTTTGTCCGATACGTCGCGGAGCACGTCGCCGGCGATCGCATCGCGCAGACTGTCGAGATCGTCGACGAGGCGGCGCCCGCTCTTCGTCAGGAACAGCCGATTGGCGCGGCGATCCCGGGGATCGGGACGGCGTTCGAGCAGGCCATGTTCGACGAGGCGGTCAAGCAGCCGCACCAGCGAGATCGGCTGCAACTCGAGCACGTCGGCAAGGTCGACCTGGGACAATCCCTCCTGCTCGCGCAGGCGGAACAGCACGATCCATTGGGCCCGCGTGGTGCCTCGCGCCTTGGCGCGATGATCGATATAGTTGCGCAGCAGCCTCGAACTCTCGACGAGCTGCGCAATGAACTGGCGTTTGAGATCGAGCGACATAGGGTCCTCGGTGGGTTTCCCAGACAGAATATTTCTGCTCGTTTCTGGCCTAAACCTTTCCGAATGTTTAGGATTCTCAAGCCTTGGTGTGTTTACACATTAAGTGCACGCATATTATATCCGCAAGCTCTGTGAACCGTTTCGATCACCCTTTATTGTTACGTCGAACCCAAGAGTCCGTATGTCAAAGTCACGCACCATCGGTTGGGTTTTAGTGATCGCTGCGGTCGGCGCGGCCGGTTATTTCGGCTGGCAGAAATACACGAGCAACCAGCAGGCGGCAGAAGCCGCGCAAAAGCGTTCCGCCCAGCGCCCGGCCGTGCCGGTCAAGATCGCGCCGGTCGAGAAGGCCGACTTCCCGGTCTACCTGACCGGCCTCGGCACGGTGCAGGCATTCAACACCGTTCAGGTCCGCACCCGGGTCGACGGCCAGATCACCAGGATCGCGTTCAAGGAAGGCCAGTTCGTCAAGGCGGGCGACACGCTGGTCGAGATCGATCCGCGGCCCTACCAGGCGACGCTCGACCAGGCCAAGGCCAAGAAGGCCCAGGACGAGGCCAACATCGCCAACGCCAATCTCGACCTGCAGCGCTACACCAAGCTCGGCGAGTTCGCGACACGCCAGCAGCTCGACACCCAGCGCTCCACCGTGGCCCAGCTCACGGCCCAGATTGCGGCCGACGATGCCGCCATCTTCAATGCCCAGACCCAGGTCGACTACGCCACCGTGAAGTCGCCGATCGACGGCATCGTCGGCCTGCGACTGGTCGATATCGGCAACATCGTCAATGCCTCGGCGGCGACCGGCATCGTGACGATCACCCAGATCGAGCCGATCACGGTGATCTTCACCGCGCCGGAAGACCAGCTGCCCGATATCAAGGCGGCACTGGCCGTTGCGCCGCCCAAGACCATTGCCCTGACCACCGACGGCAAGCGGGTGCTGTCCACCGGAACCCTGGCGCTGATCAACAATCAGGTCGACACCACCAGCGGGACTGTCCGGCTGAAGGCGGTGTTTGATAACAAGGACCATGCGCTGTGGCCGGGCCAGTCGGTCTCGACCCGGCTTCTGGTCAGAACCTTGAAGGATGCCACCGTCGTCCCGGATGACGCGGTGCAGCATGGCACCGAAGGCCTGTACGCGTATTCAGTCAATCAGGAGAACAAGGCCGAGCTTCGCAAGCTCAAGGTCAGCCAGTCGATCGACGGCAAGTCGGTGATCGAGGATGGCCTGTCGCCGGGACAGCAGGTGATCACGGCGGGCCAGTACAAGGTCTCGCCGGGAACCCTGGTGACGACGGCGGTGGCGAGCACGGACCCGTCCCAGTCGAAGGTTACGCAGGAATGAGCGACGGAATTTCCGCACCATTCATTCGCTTCCCAATCGGCACCTCGCTGCTGATGGCCGGCATCCTGTTCGTCGGCCTTGTCGCCTATCCACTGCTGCCGGTCGCGCCGCTGCCGCAGGTTGACTTCCCCACCATCCAGATCACCGCGACGCTCCCGGGCGGCAGCCCGGAGACAATGGCAACTTCGGTCGCCCAGCCGCTGGAGCGCCAGTTCGCGCAGATCCCCGGCATCGCACAGATGACCTCGACGAGCTATCTGGGCACGGCGTCGGTCACGATCCAGTTCGACCTCAACCGCTCGATCGACGGCGCCGCCAACGACGTGCAGGCCGCCATCAACGCCGCCAGCGGCCAGTTGCCGAAGAACCTTCCCTCGCCGCCGACCTATCGCAAGGTCAACCCGGCGGACGCGCCGATCATGCTGCTGTCGGCAACCTCCGACACGCTGCCGCTGACCACGGTCAGCGATTCCGTCGACGCCCAGCTTGCCCAGCAGATCAGCCAGATTTCCGGCGTCGCGCAGGTCATCATCGGCGGCCAGCAGAAACCGTCGGTTCGCGTCCAGATCGACCCGGCCAAGCTGGTCGCGAAAGGCCTGTCGCTGGAGGACGTCCGCGCCGCGATCAACATCGCAACCGTCGACAGCCCGAAGGGCAATATCGACGGCGCCACCCGCGCCTACACCATCTATGCCAACGACCAGCTGCTCACGGCGGACCCGTGGAACGACGTCATCATCGCCTACCGCAATGGCGGGCCGCTGCGCATCCGTGACATCGGCCAGGCCGTGACCGGACCTGAGGACGCCAAGCAGGCCGCCTGGGCCAACGGCAAGCGCGGCGTGTTCCTCGTCGTGTTCAAGCAGCCCGGCGCCAACGTCATCGACACCGTCGACAAGATCAAGGCGACGCTGCCGCGGCTGGTGGCGGCGATCCCGCCGGCGATCAAGATCGAGGTCATCTCCGACCGGACCACCACGATCCGCGCCGCAGTGGAGGACGTCCAGTTCACCCTGCTCCTGACCATTTTCCTGGTCGTCATGGTGATCTTTGCCTTCCTGCGCAGCTTCTGGGCGACCGTCATCCCTGCCGTGACGGTGCCGCTGGCGCTGCTCGGCGCCTGCGCGCTGATGTGGGTGTTCGGCTACACGCTCGACAATCTGTCGCTGATGGCGCTGACGATCGCGGTCGGCTTCGTGGTCGACGACGCCATCGTGATGCTGGAGAACATCAGCCGCTACATCGAGGAAGGCGAGAGGCCGATGGCCGCCGCCTTCAAGGGTTCCAAGGAAATCGGCTTTACCATCGTCTCGATCAGCATCTCGCTGGTCGCGGTGCTGATCCCGCTGCTTTTGATGGGCGGCATCATCGGCCGCCTGTTCCGCGAATTCGCGGTCGTGCTGGCGATGACGATCTTCGTCTCGATGTTCGTCTCGCTGACGCTGACGCCGATGATGGCCTCGCGCTTCCTGCGCGCCCACAACGAGGAGAAGCACGGCCGCTTCTACCAGCTCAGCGAGCGCGGCTTTGACGCCATGCTGCGCGGCTATCAGAGCGGGCTCGACCTCGCGCTGCGCTGGAGGTTCACCACCCTGATGATCTTCTTCGCGACGCTGGCGCTGTCGATCTACATGTTCGTCATCATCCCGAAGGGCTTCTTCCCCCAGCAGGACGTCGGCCTGATCACCGCGACGTCGGAAGCTAGCCAGGACATCTCGTTCGCTGAAATGAAGGGGAAGCAGGAGGAGCTCAGCAAGATCGTCATGCAGGATCCCGGCGTGGCGACGGTCGCGATGGCGATCGGCGGCAGCGGCCGGGCCGGCAACAACGGCAACATGTTCATCACGCTCAAGCCGCTGAACGAGCGCGATGCCAACGCGCAGCAGATCATCGCCCGCCTGCGGCCGAAGCTCGAGAAGGTGCTCGGTGCCCGGCTGTTCATGCAGGCCGCGCAGGACGTTCGCCTCGGCGGCCGCCCGACCCGCACCCAGTTCGAGTTCACGCTGCAGGATGCCAACCTCGCCGAGCTGAACGAATGGGCGCCGAAGATTCTCGGCAAGATGCAGACGCTGCCGCAGCTGCGCGACGTCGCCACCGACCAGCAGACCAACGGCACCACGGTCGAGCTGAAGATCAACCGCGACACCGCCTCGCGCTATGGCATTCAGCCGCAGCTGATCGACGACACGCTCTATGACGCGTTCGGCCAGCGTCAGGTGACGCAGTACTTCACCCAGCTCAACAGCTACCACGTCATCCTCGAGGTGCTGCCGGAGCTGCAGGGCTCGGTCGACACGCTCAACAACATCTACATCAAGTCGCCGTTGACCGGCGAACAGGTGCCGCTGTCGACCTTTGCGAAGTGGACCACCGTTCCGGTGCGGCCACTGTCGATCAGCCACCAGGGCCAGTTCCCGGCGATCACCATCTCGTTCAACCTGGCGCAGGGTGTCGCGCTCGGTCAGGCGACGGAGGCGGTGCAGAAGGCCATGATCGACCTCGGCGCGCCGCCGACTCTGAGCTCAAGCTTCCAGGGCACCGCGCAGGCGTTCCAGCAATCGCTGTCGACCGTGCCGCTGTTGATCCTGGCGGCGCTCGTGGTCGTCTACCTGATCCTCGGTATTCTCTACGAGAGCTACATCCATCCGATCACCATTCTGTCGACGCTGCCCTCGGCCGGCGTCGGCGCGCTGGCGATCCTGATGTCCGCCGGCTTCGACTTCTCGCTGATCGCGTTGATCGGCATCATCCTGCTGATCGGCATCGTGAAGAAGAACGGCATCATGATGGTCGACTTCGCGATCGCCGCCGAGCGCGATCAGCACATGGAGCCGGTGGCGGCGATCCGCCAGGCCGCCCTGCTCCGCTTCCGCCCGATCATGATGACGACGATGGCCGCGATGCTCGGCGGCGTGCCGCTGATGCTAGGGACCGGCACCGGCTCCGAAATCCGCCAGCCGCTCGGCTACGCGATGGTCGGCGGCCTGATCGTCAGCCAGGCGCTGACATTGTTCACGACGCCCGTGGTTTATCTCTATCTGGACAGGCTCTCCAACGCGTTTGCGAACTGGGGCCGCTCGCCGCCCGCCGACCACGATGCCGACGATGGCGAGGATCGGTCGGTCAAGCAGGCCGCCGAGTGACTTGACTTTTGCCCGCATACCGGCACACCCGAAAGATGTTCGTTTCGGAGCCGGTATCGTGAAGATTGTCGCAAAATCGCTCTTCGTCCTGTTCACCGTGTTCGGCATGGCCGGCCTCGGCCACGCCCAGGTCCCTAAGGGCAAGAATGCGCCCGCGCCGGTTCCGGCAGCTGCTCCCGCGGCTCCTCAAGGTGACGCCCCGGCCGGGAACAATACCGGCTGGGTCGCGCGCTGCACCAGCGCGAGCCGCGACGCGCCGCTCGAATGCGCGATGGAGCAGACCGCTGTTCTCACCAAGACCGGCCAGCTCATCGTGCTGGTCAATATCCGCGTTCCCGGCGACACCCGCGCGCCGGTTGCGCTGATCCAGCTTCCACTTGGGTTGAACCTGCCCGTCGGCGCCAAGCTGCAGGTCGACGACGGCAAGGCCGTCGATGTGCCGATCCAGACCTGCGAGGCGCGCGGCTGCTACATCAATGCGCCGATCGCGGCCGATGTCCTGACCCAGCTGAAGTCGGGCAAGCAGCTCAAGGTGTCGTTCCAGAATCTCGGCAAGGAAACCATCAGCATCCCGATGCCGCTCGCAGATTTCGCGACGGTGTACGACAAGATCAAATAATAGCGCGGAATTGTAGGGCGGGTTAGCGAAGCGTAACCCGCCGCCCTGCCTCGAGAGAAATGGTGGATTACGCTTCGCTAATCCACCCTACGCCTACGACGCTGGCGTTCGTCTACTGCCGCGCCATCTGCGCATTCCCGACGCCATCGCCATCGAGCTTCTGGTCGTCATGCATGACGACCGTCACCTGCAACAGCTTGCCGGTGAATTCGAACGGCCCCGCGTAGTGCGAGACCGGACTGCCGCGATCGCGGCCGATGTCGAGTCCGGACCATGAGATGAAATTGTGGAAGCCGAGCTGGGTCTGCATCGATCCCACCGGCTCGCCGTCGATCGTCAGCGTGTATTCGGTGACGCCGGTCCGCGCGCCCTTGACCGGCGGCTCCTTGCGCAGCAGCCGCTTGACATGCACGCCGAGCCGATGCGCGCCCGCAGGCACCTTGCGGCTGGAGGTGACGAGTTCATGGCCGCCGCCGACATTGAGGTCGTGCACCAGAAAGCCATCCTTGATGTAGAGGCTGTAACCCGAGGTGGCGTCGCCATGCGCGATCAGCACGCCGCTCGCGCCCTCGGCGATCTCGACATGCGCCTCGATGGTGTAGCTGCGGCTGCGGACATCCGGCGCGACATCGGTCGGCACGTGCCCCATGCCGGCATGAAAGGTGAACTTCGTCCGCGCGCCGTGAAAGCGCGCCGCGTTCTCGGCAAAGCGCGGCCCGAAACGATCGTCGAGCGGCAGCACGTTGTGCGCCTCGGCCTCGCTCCACCACTGTTTTGTCATCTGCTCCAGACGTTCGGGTTCCTTCGCTGCGAGGTCATCGACCTCGGAGAAATCCTGATCGAGATGATACAGCTCCCATGTGTCGTTTTCGAACGGCGTGCCGGAGGGATGAAACGACACTGCCTTCCAGCCGTCCTTCCAGAGACCGCGATGGCCGAACATCTCGAAATACTGCGCCGATGTCTTCGACGGCGCCGCGGCGTCGTCGATCGACCGCGCAAAACTCTCGCCTTCGAGCGGCATCTGCGGGCAGCCCGCGACCTCGGCCGGCGCGGAGATCCCGATCAGATCGAGCAGCGTCGGCGTCAGGTCGCAGGCGTGCACGAATTGATGACGCAGTTCGCCTTTGGCCTCGATGCGCTTGGGCCAGCTCATCACGAAGGGATCGCGGATGCCGCCGCCATGGGTGTTCTGCTTGTAGCGCCGCAGCGGCGTGTTCGAGGCCATCGCCCAGCCGTGCGGAAAGTTGGAGTGCGTGTCCGGCCCGCCGATGTCGTCGATCCGCTGCAATTTCGCCGGCAGCGGCTCAGGCCGGAAGTTGTACGGCCCCATCGCGTTGACGAAGCCGAGCGGCCCGCCCTCCTGGCTCGCGCCATTGTCGGACATCACGATGACCAGCGTGTTGTCGCGAATGCCGGCCTTGTCGAGGAAAGCGATCAGCCGCGCCAGATGCCGGTCGGCGTGGTCGAGCATGCCGGCATAGGCCGCCTGCAACCGCGTGAAGACGCGCTGCTCGTCGGCCGAATGTGCGTCCCACGCCTTCACGCCGTCGTTTCGCGCCGGCATCTGGGTGGCTTCCGGCACCAGCCCCATCGCCTTCTGACGCGCCATCCGTTGCGCGCGCTCGACGTCCCAGCCATGGGCAAAGGTTGCGTCATAGCTCTTGATGATATCGGCGGGCGCCTGATGCGGCGCATGGCAGGCGCCAAGCGCAAGCCACGTCAGCCACGGCAGATCGGGACGATCGGCCACGTGATCGGCGATGAAGCGGATCGATTGATCGACCAGATCGGACGTCAGATGATAGCCGCTCTCGTATGTGCCCGGAGGATCGATCTGGGTGTTGTCCGACACGAGCTCCGGCGCATATTGATCGGTCTCGGCGTCGAGGAAGCCGTAGAAGCGATCGAAGCCGCGGCCGAGCGGCCAGCCGTCGAACGGACCGGTGGCGCCGCTCTCGGTCAGCGGCGTGACGTGCCACTTGCCGACCATGTAGTTGCGATAGCCGTGCTGCCGCAGCATCTCGGCAAGCGTCCCCGCCTCGCGCGCGATCTTGCCGCGATAGCCGGGATAGCCGGAATCGAAATTGGCGAGGCAGCCGACGCCGACCGAATGATGGTTGCGCCCGGTGAGCAGCGCCGCGCGCGTGGTCGAGCACATCGCGGTGGTGTGGAAGCCGCTATAGCGCAGGCCCTCGGCGGCGAGCCGGTCGATGGTCGGCGTCCGGATCGGTGAGCCGTAGCAGCCGAAATCGGAGAAGCCGACATCGTCGAACAGCACGACCAGGATGTTCGGCGCGCCGGCCGGCGGCTGACGCGCGTCGGGCCACCACGGCTTCGAGGTCGCAACCGTCTTGCCGATGCTGCCTCCGAACGGCGGCTTCCGATGCTCGCTCATGGCGCTCTCCCTGTCCTCGCCGCGGCTGACCCACCGCCCGTTCCGGCACGATGCGGCCGGATTGCTTCAAATGATAATCCGAATTATGATTATGAAAATCAGGAGACGCAAGCGCAAATGCCGCGGCTTTCGGACCAGTTCGATCTTCCCGGCGTCACCCCGTCGCGCCAGAAACGCAGCCGCGAGACGACGCTGGCGCTGCTCGATGCAGGCGCCGAGCTGTTGCGGACGCGGAGCCTTGCGGAGTTGTCGATCGAGGCCTTATGCGGCAAGGTCGGCGCCACGGTCGGCGCCTTCTACAGCCGCTTCGAGAGCAAGGAAGCCTACTTCAACGCCCTGATCGCGCTGGCGGCGCAGGACGGCGCGCGGCATCTCGCCCGGATGGACAGTCCCGCCGGCAATCTCGCGCTCGAGGACCTCTGCCGCCGCGTCGTGTCGGGCGTCATCGGATGGATCCGCGCCCATGAAGGCGTGCTGCGCGCCGCGCTCCAGCACGACGACACCAGGCCGGACAAGTGGACCACCTTCAAGAGCCTCGCACGCGCGACCACCGAACACGCCACCCCACTCCTGCTGCCTGCGATGGGCAAGGGCCGCAAGGCGGCGAAGACCCGCACCATCGCCTTCGGCTTCCAGGTCGTGTTGGGCACACTCGTCAACGCGATCCTCAACGATCCCGGCCCACTTTCGCTGCACGACAGGGAGATCGAGCAACGGCTGGCCGATTGCCTCGCGCTGCTGCTGAAGGCGGAGATCAGATAGCGCGCGGCAGGCGTTGGCCGGCCGCTATCGCTCGCGCTTGTAGAGGAACGCGTTGTCCGGCTGCGGCATGCCGATGGTCTTGTAGAACCCGATCGAGTCGGGCGCCGACAGCAACAGGCACATCGATTCAGGTCCGGCGTGGCGCCGGGTTTCCGCGATCAGGCGCTTGCCTATGCCATGCCCCTGAAATTCTCGATCGACCGCAAGGTCCGACAAATAGCAGCAATAGGCGAAATCGGTCAGCGCGCGCGAGACGCCGACGAGCCTGGACGCCTTCCGCGCCGTCACGATCAGGTTCGCATTGGCGATCATGCGCGCCATGCGGTCGGCATCCGCCAGCGGCCGCCGCTCGCCGAGGCCCGACTGGCGCAGCACCTCGATGAACTCGTCGACGCCGATCGACGGTTCGCGGGCATAAAGAATTTCGTTCATTACCTTCAACCTCTGTCGCAACAAGCTGCACCACAGGCGCGAGACCATGGTGGATTACGCCGGGCTAATCCACACTGGACGCCGTGACGGCACAAGCCATCTCACGTGCGGCACGCCATCGGGAGCCGGCCGCAACGAGCAATCATCGGGATTTCAGAGGATGGTCGGGGCCACGGAGGCAGATTGGCTGGGGAACCTGGATTCGAACCAAGACAAACAGAGTCAGAGTCTGTTGTGCTACCGTTACACCATTCCCCAAGAATTGTCCGTGGTATCAACAGCTTAGCTGGATGACTGGACATCTCGGTACAGCGGGTTCGCCTGCCAAATCAGCGCCCGCGCGAGTGCGACCTTCTACCCGCTTGGTCCCACGCTTGGCAAGCATTGATGGCGTGGAATGGACGTGAAAATCGCGGCCGGGACGAGCGATCAGCGTTCGGCCAGAGGTTTACATTTCAGCGAGCAGTTCAATCAGCACTTCGGGGCAGGCTGCAAGCAGCGGCCCAAGGCCAAATCCTGCAGTGCCGAGCGCGATGGCACCAATCCAGCTGTGCCACGCCGATCCAAGGACCGCGCCCATCAGGGTTGCGGCCCCAACCACGAGAACGGTCCAGATCAGCCGTACTACGACAAGCAGCGCCTTGATCATCGCGATCCACGGCTCAACATGCGCGGACGCGAAAGGAAACACCGCGCTTCAGGGGTTCTCCGGTCGAGGCCTCAATTTTGGGTCGGCGTCGCGCGCGGCACGTTCAACCACGGCGGCGTGATGCGCCCTGACAAAGCGCCGCACCACCCGAACCGCGAATGCCCTGCCGTTTGGGCTCAATACAGCCCGCTTGGACTGGACTGCATGACCGCACGGCCCGCGTCCGGCGGGATAGCCTGCTGGGTCCCGTCGATCACGTCGGTGCCGGCGACCAACGTCGGATCATAGAACGGCGGCGCCTGGCCCGGCTTGAAGGCTTCGAGCACCACGCCCCGGTTCTGACCAGGCGTGGCGCGCAGGCCGGTCTTGGCATCGACCAGCACCAGCCGGATGCCGACCGGCTGCTTGAACGGGGTGGCGGGCTTGTCGGCCAGCGCGAGCTTCAGGAAGTCGCGCGCGATCGGCGCCGCGGTGTGGCCGGCCTGCGCGTTGCGGCCGAGCGAGCGCGGCTTGTCGTAGCCGACATAGAGACCGACCACGAGGTCCGGCGAGAAGCCGACGAACCAGAGGTCCTTGGCCTCGTTCGAGGTGCCGGTCTTGCCGGCGAGCGGTTTGCCGACGTCCTTCAGCGCGGTGCCGGTACCGGCCTGAATCACGCCTTCCATCAGCGAGGTGATCTGGTAGGCAGTCATCGCGTCGAGCACCCTTTCGCGGCGGTCGACGAGCTGCGGCTCGGGCTGGTTCTTCCAGCCCTCCGGCGCGTCGCAGCCGCGACATTCGCGCTGGTCGTGCCTGAAGATGGTGTGGCCGTAGCGGTCCTGGATGCGGTCGATCAGGGTCGGCTTCACGCGGACGCCGCCATTGGCGATCATCGAATAGGCCGTGGCCATCCGCATCACCGTGGTCTCGCCGGCGCCGAGCGCGTAGGCGAGATAGTTCGGCAACTCGTCATAGACGCCGAAGCGCTTGGCATACTCGCCGATCACAGGCATGCCGATTTCCTGCGCCAACCGCACGGTCACGGTGTTGAGCGACAGGCGGAGCGCGTTGCGCAGCGTGACCTGGCCCTGATACTTGCCGGTGGAGAAGTTCTCCGGCCGCCAGATGTTGCCCTGCCCCTGGTCGATCTCGATCGGCCCGTCGATCATCACGGTCGATCCGGTGTAGCCATTGTCGAGCGCCGTCGAATAGACGATCGGCTTGAAGGTCGAGCCGGGCTGCCGATAGGCCTGCGTCGCCCGGTTGAACTGGCTCTGGTCGAACGAGAAGCCGCCGACCATCGCGAGCACACGGCCGGTGTGCGGATCCATCGCCACCATCGCGCCCGACAGTTCGGGGATCTGGCGCAGCCGGTACTGGCCTTCGACGGCCTTGCCGTCCTTGAACAGCGGATCGGCGTAGATGACGTCGCCGGGCTGCAGCACCTGCGCCACCGATGTCGGCGTCTTGCCCTTGTACGGGCCCGACAGCGCCCTCGCCCATCGCACGCCTTCCAGCGTGACGATGCCGGTCTCGCGCTGCTTGCTGATGGCGCCGCCGAGCTCGCGGCCGGGCTGGAAGCCGATCCGCGCCGACTGGTCGTTGCTCTCCAGCACCACCGCCATCCGCCATGGCGAGATGTCCGAGAGCGACTTGATCTCGGCGAGCGGAACGCCCCAGTCGCTGGTGAGGTCGAGCTTCTGGATCGCGCCGCGATAGCCCTGTTGCTCGTCATAGTTCACGAGCCCCGCCACCATGGCCTTGCGCGCCATCACCTGGACCTTGGGGTCGAGCGTGGTGCGCACCGACAGGCCGCCCTCATAGAGCTTCTTCTCGCCATAGCGCTCGAAGATGTCGCGGCGAACCTCTTCGGAGAAATATTCGCCGGCGAAGGTGTGCGCGCCGTTGCTGCGGTTGGTCACCGTCAGCGGATCCTTGCGCGCCTTGTCGGCATCGGCAGCGGTGATCCAGCCGTTCTCCTGCAGGCGGTCGATCACGTAGTTGCGCCGCTCGATGGCGCGCGCGCGGTTGCGTACCGGATGCAGGCTGGCTGGCATTTTCGGCAGCGCCGCCAGATAGGCCGCTTCCGAGATCGTCAGTTCGTTGACGGATTTGTCGAAATAGACCAGCGAGGCCGCCGCGATGCCGTAGGCACCGAGGCCGAGGTAGATTTCGTTGAGATACAGCTCGAGGATCTTGTCCTTGGAATAGGCCCGCTCGATTCGCATCGCCAGCAGGGCTTCCTTGATCTTGCGGGTGAACGACACCTCGTTGGTCAACAGGAAGTTCTTGGCGACCTGCTGGGTGATCGTGGAAGCACCCTGCGGACGGCGGTTGGAACCGAAGTTCTGGATGTAGGAGACGCCCGCACGCGCCATGCCGGTATAGTCGATGCCGCCGTGCTCGTAGAAATTCTTGTCCTCGGCCGCGAGGAACGCGTTGATCACGAGCTTCGGCACCGCCTGGATCGGGAGGTACAGCCTGCGCTCCTTGGCGAATTCGCCCAGCAGCGATCCGTCGGCCGCGTGCACGCGGGTCATCACCGGCGGCTCGTAGTTCTGGAGCTGCGAATAGTCGGGCAGGTCCTTGGAAAAATGCCAGAACAGCGCTGCGACCGCGGCGAGACCAGCCAGGAACAGGATGGTTCCTGCGGTGAACAGGAACCCGAAGAACCGCAACAGAAATTTCATCGACCAGATTTTCCGTGGCGAATACGTCGCTCGTTCTGAGTGCGCTGCGTGCCACTTAGGCCGCCCGGTATATCGGTCGCACCATGGACCTGCAATTCAACACAGGAGAATTAAAGCGCGCCAGGCGTCAAACTTATGCCATAGAGCCCGGCTCGGGCGCGCAGCCAAATCAGCCCCTCCCGGCTCTTCGGACGCTCCGCAGGACTGCATCGCCCCAGCCTTCCGTCCCTCGATTCGCCGCGCGCTCGGCGGACGGCATGCCGGTCACCACTCGCTGCGCTTGCGCGGTGAGCCGCTTGCGAAAGAAAAGCGCGGGCCGGACCGAGTGCTAGCACTACCCGGCTGCCGTTCGAGGTGCCGTGTCGTCAGAAACCAGTGGACAGTGCCGGCCGGCCGACAGGATCAATGGTTTGTTAACCATAACTACCGCAAGTTGTTGTCACACACGCGACTCGCGAGGGCTGGTTTGCATGGCACTGCGCGGATTTAGACGGCCTTTTCCGGCCGACCCGAATGTCCTCGGATTTCCGAGACCTCCCACATCGGCGATGGGCACGGAAGCCTTGGACCTCGTCTATCAGGCGGCGGACCTGTTCCGCAGCATCGAGGACCGGGCCCGTGCCGGCGAGGCACGCGCCGAGGCCGCCGAGCAGGCGCAGCTCGAAATCATCGCTGCCACCGAGCGCAAGCTGAGGGATGCGTCCCGGGCGCTCGAGGAAGCCCGACGGCGCATCGAGTCGCAGCAGGAGCAGCTCGATGCCGCCGAGTTCCGGGCCCAGGCCGCCGAAGCCGAGGCGCGTGAAGCCAGGCAATCGCTGGCCCTGGTCGAGGATGCGATCCGCCGGCGCCTGCTGCTCACGAGCGGGCACGACGACGGCAGGTCGACGGCCGTCGCCTGACGCACCACGGGTTTTGCAAGCGGCGCTCCCTGGCTGTCCCGGCGCGATCGCGCAACGACAATCAGTAGCCGGCGGCAAGCCCCGAATTGCGGCGCGGATCGTTCGCCCCATAGAAGCGGTTGTTGCCGACCGGCTTGCCGTCCAGCGACGGCGCCCCGATGATGATGACCGCGAGGTGATTGGCAGGCTGCGGCGGCCCGAACTTCTGGCCCATGCCTTCCAGAATCTTCCGCGTGTCCGGCGATAGCGTGAAGTCCTCGAGGTTGGTCGCCTCAGGAAGCCATTGCTGGTGGAAGCGCGGCATGTCCACGGCTTCCTGTGCGTTCATGCCATAGTCGATGGCATTGATCATCGTCAGCAGCACGGCGGTGATGATGCGGCTGCCGCCCGGAGTCCCCACCACCATGACCGGCTTGCCGTCCCTGGTGACGATGGTCGGGCTCATCGAGGACAGCGGACGCTTGCCGGGGAAGATGGAATTGGCCTCCCCCTGCACCAGGCCATAGAGGTTCGGCACGCCGACCTTGGCGGTGAAGTCGTCCATCTCGTCGTTCAGGAGCACGCCGGTCTTGGCCGCGGTCACCTTGGCGCCGAACCAGTCGTTGAGCGTGTAGGTCACCGACACCGCGTTGCCGTCCTTGTCGGCGATCGAATAGTGCGTGGTGTTGCTGCCCTCGTGCGGCGGAACGCCTGGCTTGATGTCCTTGGACACGCCGGCCTTGGCCGGGTCGATCACGGCGCGGATCTTCGCGGCGTAGTTCTTGTCGAGCAAACGCTCCAGCGGATTCTTCACGAAGTCGGGGTCGCCGAGATAGCTGTTGCGATCGACATAAGCGTGGCGCATCGCCTCGATCTGGTAGTGCACCGCCTGCGCGGAATGGTAGCCGAGCTCCTTCAGGGGATAGCCCTCGAGGATGTTCAGGATCTCGCAGATCACCACGCCACCCGAGCTTGGCGGCGGCGCCGAGACCACATGGTAGCCGCGATAGTCGCATTCGACCGGCGCGAGCTCACGAACCTTGTAGTTGTCGAGATCCTCCTGCGTCAGCAGGCCCTTGCCGGCCTGGCTCGAGGCGACGATCGCCGCCCCCACCCAGCCCTTGTAGAAGCCGTCGGTGCCGCGCTTGCTGATCTCGCGGAGCGTTTCGGCGAGTTCGTGCTGCGTCAGCCGCTCGCCGACCTGGAACGGCTTGCCGTTGTTGAGGAAGATCGCGGCCGAGGCCGGATCGTCCCGAAAATCCTTGGTCGAGGTCTGCAGCATGCTGACGTCGCCCTGGTCCAGCACGAAGCCGTCCTCGGCGAGTTGCAGCGCCGGCGCGATGACGTCCGCGCGCTTCATCGTGCCGTATTTCTCGCGTGCATATTCCATGCCGGCCACCGAGCCGGGCACGCCGACGGCGAGATGCCCCTTGGTTGACAGGTCATTGATGACGTTGCCGTCCTTGTCGAGATACATGTTGGCGGTGGCGCCGTTCGGCGCCGTCTCGCGGAAATCCAGGAAGGTCTTGCGGCCGTCGGCAAGCTGGATGGTCATGAAGCCGCCGCCACCGAGATTACCGGCCGCGGGATACGCCACCGCCAGCGCGTAACCGACCGCAACCGCGGCGTCGACCGCGTTGCCGCCCCGCTTCAATACCTCGATGCCGACCTGCGTCGCGAGATGCTGCGCGGATACCACCATGCCGTTCTCGGCGGCGACCGGCGCAACCGACGCGGCGTGGCCGGGAGCTGACGTCGTGACGCCGATCGCGACAATGGCCGCGACCATCCATCGCGCGCCCGTTTGTGGATTTCGCATTGGAGTTCCCCCGATTGCGCCGTTTGGGTGCGGCGTATGTTCCTTCTATCGGAGCGAGCAAGTGTAGCAGGCCGCGCGCCCGCGCACTATAGGCTCGTCGCGCGCCGCATCGGCCTTGACTTTCCGTCAGCCCGACGCGCGCTGTGGCTTGCCCGGCCGCGATCGATCTGAAGCCGCACAACGATGCTGCGACGACGATAGCATCCTGATCCGCGCCGCCGCCGATACATTGATGATCTCACCGCCCCTGGTCATCGCCCAGGACCAGATCGAGGCGATCTTCGCAGCGATCCGCCGCGCGTTGCACGCGATCGAGTGAACCTTTGGCCGCGGACGTTTGACTTTCAATGCCGCAACAAATTCGGTGTCGTCCCTGCGAAAGCAGGGACGCATAACCACGAATGTTGATTGGTTTGCCTCGTTGGAACAACGAATCCCATCCACAACACCCGCCGCGGCGTATGGGTCCCTGCCTTCGCAGGGACGACAGCTTCTTCGCGGAGACGGGCTCGCAGTATCCCACACAAGGCGGATCCTCGCCGCGCTTACACCCCACCCCTCGCCCGCAGCCGGCTGTGGCGTCTGCCGTAGGCCGCATAGATCACAAGCCCGATCACGAGCCACACCGCGAGCCTGATCCAGGTGTCGAGCGGCAGGCCGAACATCAGGAACAGCGACGTTCCAGCGGCAGCCGGCGCCACCAGCCAGATCGCCGGCGCCCTGAATGGACGCGGCAAGTCCGGATCGCGGACACGCAGCACCAGCGTTCCGATCGAGACCACGGTGAACGCGAACAGCGTGCCGATCGAGACGAGCTCGCCGACCAACCCGATCGGCAGCAGCCCGCCGAGAACAGCAGCGACGCTGCCGGCGAAGATGGTCGAGACATAGGGCGTCTGGAAGCGCGGATGGATCCTTGCGGCGATGCCCGGCAGCAGCCCGTCATGCGCCATGGCGCGGAAGATGCGCGGCTGCGCCAGCAGCATGATGAGGATCACCGACGTCAGCCCGAACAGGATGCCGAGCTTGATGAAGGGACCGAGCCAGCCGATGCCAACGGCATCGATGCCGACGGCGATCGGATCGGGCACGCTGAGCTTGTCGTACGGTACGATGCCGGTCAGCACGAAGCCGACCGCGACATAGAGCGCGGCGCAGATCACCAGCGAGCCGAGAATGCCGATCGGCATGTCGCGCTCCGGCGTCTTCGCCTCCTGCGCCGCGGTCGAGATCGCGTCGAAGCCGATATAGGCGAAGAACACCACCGCCGCGCCGCGGACCACGCCGGACCAGCCGAATACGCCGGGACCGGCGTTCGGCGGGATCAGCGCGCCTGACGGATTGCCTGCCGTCACCCAGTTCGCCAGCGATACCGAGGAGGCTGCGGTCGCGAGAAACAATGCGATGACGACGAGCTTGACCACGACGACGAAGCTGGTGAAGCGCGCGGACTCGCGGATGCCGACCACGAGCAGCGCGGTGACGAAGGCGATGATCGCCATCGCCGGGATGTTGATGACCGCGCCAGTCGACGACCACGCACCGCTGTTGGCGTCGTAGGCGAGCGGCGCCGAGGTGAATTGCTGCGGCAGGTTGATGCCGAAATCGCGCATGAAGCTGACGAAATAGCCGGACCATCCGACCGAGACCGCGATCGCGCCGACCGCATATTCGAGGATCAGGTCCCAGCCGATGATCCAGGCGATCAGTTCGCCGAGCGTGGCATAGGCGTAAGTATACGCGCTGCCGCAGATCGGCACGGTCGACGCCATCTCGGCGTAGCACAGGCCGGCGAAGGCGCAGGCGACGGCACCAAGCATGAAGGAGAGCGTGACGGCGGGTCCGGCATTGGCGGCCGCCGCGTGCCCCGTCAGCACGAAGATGCCGGCACCGATGATGCCGCCGATGCCAAGCGTGACCAGCTGCAACGCCGAGAGCGAGCGCTTGAAGACCGGCGTCTCCGCGTCGCCATCGGCACGCGCCGCTTCCCGCAACAGCTCCGCGGTCGACTTTCGGTCCCAGAAACCGGCCAGGGTGTCTGTCACGCCAACTGTCCTCCACCGCTCGGGTCCGGCGGGACCCGACACGATCATCGGACTATAACGCGTCCGACGTCCAGGCGTTCGGGCACAGGGTGATGGCTGGCGTGCTTATCCACCGCGAAGCGGGATGCGGCGCCCTATTGGCAGGGATGGCGGCGGCCGTCGCGGCCAAGGAAGGTGCCGGACGCCGGATCGAAGGAATGGTAGCGTGCGCAAGAGGACGATGGTGCCGCGGGTATGGCGCCATAGGCATTCGCCGGGTTGCCGCCGCGTTGCGCCGCCTGCTGGGCCTCGCCCCATGGCGTCAGGGCGCCGCCGTTGATCGCACTCCGCCCCGGATTCTGCGCGTCGAAAAGTGCCGGCTCCGACATCTGGGCCGCGACTGGCGTGAACGTCATTCCCACGAGCAGCACAGCGGCTGCAACGGCCTTGAGTCCGGCCATAGGACCTCTCCGATGGATCAATTGAAATTTGTCCAAGAAACTACGCAAGGGCGGCAGCGCCGTCCCTGTGCCCAGAACTGATGTGGTGACGGCCAAACTCCCGATGCAGGGACCACCAGGTCACAATGCCGCGAGGCAGCCGCCGGCGCGGCACGACGACCGCGACGCGCAATGGCCGCCCGGCCCGCGCTTCACCGATTATGCACGTCAGGCCGCGGGTCGGAGACGAACCCGTCTCGGTTCGGCATTTTGACGGCGGCGAGCGACTTCGCATCGAGCACCGCGTTGGCGGAGACGACGCCGTTGAGGCTGAGGATGTAGGCGGACACCGCGTAGACATCCTCATTGCTCAGCGACTGCGGCGCGTTCTGCGGCATCGCGCGTCGGATATAGTCGAACAACGTCGGGGCATAGGGCCAGTAGCTGCCGACAGTGCGGATCGGCTTTGGGCTCGCCAGCGTACCCTGCCCGCCGACCAGGCGATCACCGACGCCGCCCTGCCCGCTGTCGCCATGGCACGCCGCGCATTGCTCGCTGAACACGATGCGGCCGCGCTCGACGCTGCCGCTGCCCGGCGGCAACGCCGCGCCGTCACGGCCGATATCGATGTTCCAGCCGGCGATCTCCGCCGGCGTCGCCTCGCGGCCGATGCCGTAGCGCTCCTCGGCATGAACAGCGACGCCGAGCATCGCGATCGCACTCACCAGCGCGGCGGTCTTCAGATTACGCCTGGCCATTGGTCACCTCGCCATTCGCATCGATGCGCCAGGGCCAGATCGCGTTGTTGTGGTAGAACGAGTTGAGACCGCGCACCGCCACCAATTCCGCCAGCGTCGGCTGCGCATAGCCGGTCTCGTCGATGGCGCGGCTCTGGATCACTGCGGGGGTGCCGTCCCAGTGCCAGGGCAAGCGGAAGCGCGTGAGCGCGCGCGTCAGCACCGGCTCCTGCAGCTCGGCCTGTTGCCAGCTCTTGCCTTTGTCGAGCGAGATCTCGACGCTCTTGATCTTGCCGTGGCCGCTCCAGGCTATCCCGGTGATCTCGTGAAAGCCGTGCGTGGCCAGCTTCTGGCCGCCGGACGGCCGCGTGATGATCGACTTGGCCTCCATGTAGAAGGTGAATTCGCGCGACGTGCCGTCGGGCATCGGGTCGGTGTATTTCGAGGTCTCCTCGCGCGAATAGACCGGCTCGGCGACCACCTTGAGCCGGCGCAGCCATTTCACGTTCATGTTGCCCTCGAAGCCCGGCAGCAACAGGCGCAGCGGATAGCCCTGCTGCGGACGCAGCCGCTCGCCGTTCTGGCTGTAGACCAGCATGGCGTCGTCGAGGCACTTCTCGATCGGGATCGAGCGCGTCAACGCGGCGGCGTCGGCGCCTTCGGCGACGATCCATTTGGCGCCCGCCTGCAGGCCCGCTTCGTCCAGCACGGTCTTCAAAGGCACGCCGGTCCATTCGGCGCAGCTCAGCAGGCCGACGAGGTCGGAAGCCGTCTTGCCGTAGGGCTTGGTGTAGACCGGATTGCCAGAGCACTCGATGAAGTGGATGCGCGACTGCGACGGAAAGCGGCGGATGTCCTCCATCGTGAACACCAGCGGGCGATCGACCATGCCGTGCAGCATCAGCCGGTGCTCGGCCGGATCGATGGTCGGCACGCCGCCATGGTGACGTTCGTAGAACAGCCCGTTCGGCGTGATGATGCCGTCGAGCTCCTGCAACGGCGTGCGGCCCGACGCGGAGATATATTGCGGCAGCGTCTTCGAGATGTTCTTGACCACGCCCTTCTCGTAGACCGATGGCGCGCCATAGGGCTGGCTTCCCATCGGATCGCCGGGCGCTTTCATCCATTCCGGCACGTTGGGCGGAAGATTATTCCCCTGTTCGGCAAGCGCGATAGAACCGGCAACTCCAGATATCGCGGAGCCGCCGGCCAGTGCTGCGCCCGCCTGAAGAAATCGCCTGCGAGACGCCTCTCGCACGCGCTTGTCCGTCGTGTGTTCGCTCATCGACGTTTTCCTCTGACGTTACCAGAGCATGATCCGGAAAAGTGCGAAGCGGTTTTCCGAAAGGATCATGCCAGGACAACAACCTGAAGCACGACGATTCATCGTGCTCCAGTGCAGCCTAACACCAAACGCCCGAGGCGGGGCAACGCTCGCGCGCGCAGGGCTGTATCGACGGCGCGTCGTGGCCATTGCCCCCGCGGTCCTGACCTGCATGGCCACTCACATCCGTTCGCCGGGCAATTGACCGGCTTGCTTCACCCAGGCGGTGAACTGGGCTTCATCGAGCTCGTCGTTCTCATGAATATCGAGATAACGCGTGTGCTGCTGCTTGGACTCGCCCGGCGGCACCGGATGCAGCGATGCGCCGCGAAAGAACGCCACTTTTACGTAGCGCGTGAAGACATGGATGCCGAGGAACCAGCCATCGCCTTCGATGCCGTAGAGCGGCGAGTTCCATTTCACCGCCTTGTGCACGCCGGGGATGGTACGCACGATGAGCGCGTCAAGCTTGCGCCCGACGTCGCGCTTCCACCCCGGCATCGCCGCGATAAAGGCTTGCACCGGAGCGTCACCATACCCCTTTGCGATCTGCGGATTGCCGCCTGCGAGCAGGCGCGGCTTTGCAGCCCCGCGCTTCGCAGCTCCCTTCCTTGCGCGCTTCGCCGACGTCTTGGGCGTCCTGCCAGCCATTGTGCCTGTTCTCACCGTTCACGCGTCGCGCGCGACGTAGCGTCCGCCCTCTCAAAGCGGATTATACCGGATACGCATCCATGTTGTCGTCCGACCGCGCGTGTTCGAGGCGACGGATCGATGCGCGGGGTCAGTTTGCTTGCGGCGGTCGAGCATCTAATCGATCACCGGCGGCGTGCCGTGGGTGTGGAACGACTCGATCGTCTTCAATCCCCAGGCCTGGCCCTTCTTGCGCTCCTCCTCGGTCCACACGATCGGCTTCCAGTCCGGCGCGAGGATCAGGCGGGCTCCTGCATTGGCGACCTCGACGCGATTGCCGCCGGGCTCGTAGACGTAAAGAAAGAACGTCTGCTGGATCGCATGCTTGTGCGGTCCGGTTTCGATATGCACGCCGTTCTCGAGAAAAATATCCGCGGCCCGCAAGATCTCCTCGCGGCTGTCGAGCGCGTAGGTGACGTGATGGAAGCGGCCCATCTTGCCGTAATGATCGCGGGTATAGGCGAAGTCGTAGCTCTTGTTCGACATCGTCATCCACATCGCCGCTTCCGTGCCGTCGTTGAGCACGATCTGCTCGGTGGTCCGGCACCCCAGGTAGGTCTCGAAGAACAGGCGATTGGCCTTGATGTCGACCGCGAGGCAGTTGAGATGGTCGAGCCGGCGCACATTGACGCCGCGCGCCGGAAAGCGCTGCGCCTGGTTCTTCAGCGCCGGCTTCAGCTCGGCCGGCGCCTCGTACCATTCGGTCTCGTAATAGAGCTCGATGACGTGGCCGTCGGGATCGCGGCAGCGGAATGCCGATCCCTGCCCCATGTCGCCTTCGATCCAGCCGATGTCGAAGCCCGAGCCCTTCAGCGCGGCGATGCGGCGTTCGAGCGCCTGCGGGCTGCGGGCCCGCAGCGCCATGTGCTCCATGCCGGAGGTCTTCGACGCGGTCAGCTTCAGCGAGTAGCGCTCGTAATCGTCCCAGCCGCGCAGATAGACCGACTCGCCCTTCCGGCCGCTGACCGTCATGCCCATGACATCGACGAAGAATTTCAGGCTCTCGTCGGGCTTCGGCGTCAGCAGCTCCACGTGCCCCAGATGAGCGAGATCGAAGACCGGTTCCGGCTGCATGGGGCGGGCTCCTTCCACGACGACGACGCCCGATCGACGGCTTGCCGCTCCGGCGCGCGAGCTTCGGTGCGTCGATTTGTACTAGTGTACAAAGGATTAGGTCCCGTCAACAAAATGTTGATCCCAGAAATTGTGGCAGCCGTTGAGGCCATCATCCGTGCCTAGCCCTTGGACACCATCACCGGTGCCTGACCGTGCGGCCGGGATAGCGTCGCCGAAACCGTCAACGCGACCGCGAGCGCGCACACCATGCAGAGCTTCATGCGCGCGGTACGGCGATCGGTCATCGGAAGAAGAATGCGATTGCCAGAACGAGAAGCGCGTTCACGAGAATGTACATAACGGAGCCCTCTTGTTGCGTATCGACAAGATGGTCGGCGCTCGCGCGGCATTCCGTGGCTGAGATTACATATTGAAAGTGGCCGGGGCCGGCGGTCAGGCGACCGAGACGGCCCTCTCGCGATGCGACGACAGCAGCTTGCGGATTTCGACATCCGGCACCGGCCGGCTGAACAGAAAGCCCTGCATCTCGGTGCAGCCGAGGGTGCGGAGCAGGTTGCGCTGCTGCTCGGTCTCGACGCCCTCCGCGGTCGTCGTCATGTCGCTTGCGGCAGCAATGTTCACGACGGCCTGGACGATCGTGGACGACGCGCCGGTCCCGGCGATATCCTTGATGAAGGCGCGATCGATCTTGATCTTGTCGAACGGGAAGCGCTGCAGATAGCTCAGCGACGAATAGCCGGTGCCGAAATCGTCGAGCGCGATCCGGACGCCGAGCTCGCGCAGCTGATGCAGGATATCGAGCGCGGCCTCGTCGTCACGGATCAGCACGGCTTCGGTAATCTCGAGCTCGAGCCGAGACGGCGCGAGCCCCGACGCCGCGAGCGCGGCCGCGACGTTCAGCGCCAGCGTCTGGCTCTTGAACTGAATCGGAGACACGTTGACCGCGACGTTGATGTGATCCGGCCAGTTCACCGCTTCCCGGCACGCGGTGTTGAGCACCCAGTGCCCGAGATCGTTGATCAGGCCGGTATCCTCGGCGACCGGGATGAAATCTGCCGGCGAGATGGTGCCGCGTTCGGGATGCCGCCAGCGCACCAGTGCCTCGCAGCAGCTGACCCGGCCGTCCTCGAGATGGAGCAACGGCTGATAGTGCAGCTCGAAGCTGCCGTCGGCGATGGCCTGGCGCAATTCCAGTTCGAGGCTGCGCCGCGCCTTGGCGCGCGCGTCCATGCCGGCTTCGAAGAACCGGTAGGTGCGGCGCCCATCGCTCTTCGCGCCATAGAGCGCAAGGTCGGCGTTGCGCAGCAATTGATCGAGGTCGAGGCCGTCGGCGGGCGCGACGGCGATGCCGATGCTGGCGTCGGTCGTGATCAGGTGCCCGCTGCAATCGATCGGCTGGCGGATTGTCTGATAGATCGCGGCCAGCAGCTGCATGGTCTCGGTCTGATCGCGGACCGCAGTCTGGATCACGGCAAACTCGTCGCCGCCGAGCCGCGCCGCGACATCGGCCCCCCCGACGCAGGAGCGCAGGCGTTCGGCGATGGCCCTCAGCAGTTCGTCGCCGATCTGATGGCCGAGCGCGTCGTTGACGCTCTTGAACTCGTCGATGTCGATATACATGACCGCGATCTGTTCGTCGGGTCCGATCGCCTTCAGCGCCTGCTCGAGGCGCTGACGAAACAGCAGGCGGTTGGGCAGATCGGTAAGCGCATCATAGTGCGCCATATGCGCGATCTTGTTCTCGGTGCGCGTCCGCTCGGTGATGTCCTCGATGGTCGCCACCCATCCGCCCTCCGGGAGCGGCTTGTTGACGATCTCGATGGCGCGCCCGCCGGGTGCCTCAGTCAGCTGACGCGTCCCGCGGCCGAGCTTCACATTGCGGATGATGGCATCGCAGAATTCGTCGACGTCGCCATCGAACGAGCCGGTCTCCTGCCGGTGCGCGATCAGCCGCTGCATGGTGCAGCCGGGCTTCGCCACATCAGGCGAGAGCCCGAACATCTCGATGTAGGGACGGTTGCAGATGATGATGCGCGCCGACGCATCGTAGAGCACGAGCCCCTGCGGAATGTTGTCCACGGCGGTCATGAGATTGCGGCGTTCGCTGGCGAGCCGCGCGTCGGAGATTTCATGCCGCTTCAGCAACAGGAAGACGATCACGGCCATGATCGCAAAGGCCGCCATCAACAGGCCTTCGCGCTCGCTCCATTGCGCCGTCACGCTTCCGAACAGGCTGCCCACGAGCAGGCCGGCACAGAACGCCAGCCCCTTGGTCGAGCCGGCGTCGGCATTTCCTGACGATGAATTGCGGTGTTCGACGCGCACGCTGATCTCTCCCGGGCGCGGCATCGTTACGCAGCACTGATGGAAAGGTCGTTACAACTCGCAGTTAGCAATCGGTTACACGATACCTGGAGACAGGGCGAAACCCATCGCGCCGAAACCTCCGTAAACCTACGGAGCTGCCGATGCACTCCTCGAAGATGGTGAATCCCGCCTTAACGGAAAAACCGCGAAACAAACCCGGCTGTACCGGAAAGCGACGATTTCGCCGCCGATGGGCGCGACCGAGCGCAATCTCGCTGCACGATAGAAACAAATCGTCACCGGGAAGGTGTAGATTTAGCTGATGCGCAACCTCGGCGATTTAACGGTTTTTCCAAACCCGGGCGCGCATATTGGTCCGGACATTTAGATTTTGCGAACGAGCCAGGCTGGAACTGTGACATCCTTCGGACGTGTGATCTCTGTGCGCGGCTCGCAGGCCCGGGTTGGGCTGCTGACGGGCGGCCAGATACAGCTTTCAGAAATGCGCGCGACCGTCGGCCGGTTCGTCAGTATCCGCTGCGCGAGCTCGGTCATCGTCGCCATGATCACCGAAGTGTCGTGCGAGAACCTGGCGGCGTCCGACGAATACATGGCGACCGCCTCGGTTGACCTGCTCGGCGAAATCCTCGGCGGCGACCGCCCGAAATTCCAGCGCGGTGTCACCCACTATCCGACCATCGGCGACAGCACCGATCTGATCACAAACCAGGAGCTGCGCACGGTCTATGCGCCGAGCGGCTCGGACCAGATCAATGTCGGCACGCTGCAGCAGGATCGTTCGGTTATCGCCTATGTCGACGTCGAGGAGATGCTGTCCAAGCACTTCGCGGTGCTCGGCTCGACCGGCGTCGGCAAATCCACCGGCGTGTCGCTGCTGCTCAACGAGATCCTGAAGTCGCGGCCGAACCTGCGCATCTTCCTGCTCGACGTGCACAACGAATACGGCCGCTGCTTCGGCGAGCGCGCGCAGGTGCTCAACCCGCGAAACCTGAAGCTGCCCTTCTGGCTGTTCAACTTCGAAGAGATCGTCGACGTGCTGTTCGGCGGCCGGCCCGGCGTGCCCGAAGAACTCGACATCCTCGCCGAAGTGATTCCGATGGCGAAGGGCATCTACACCCAGTACCAGAACTCCGACCGGGTCGGTCTCGGGCTCAAGCGGGTCGACCCCAAGCAGGTCGGCTACACCGTCGATACGCCGGTGCCCTATCGCCTCGTCGACCTGATCTCGCTGATCGACGAGCGCATGGGCAAGCTCGAGAACCGTTCCTCACGCATCATCTATCACAAGCTGATCTCGCGCATCGACGCGGTGCGCAACGATCCGCGCTACGCCTTCATGTTCGACAATGCCAATGTCGGCGGCGACACCATGGCCGAGGTGATCAGCCATCTGTTCCGCCTGCCCGCCAACGGCAAGCCGATGACCATCATGCAGCTCGCGGGCTTCCCGGCCGAAGTCGTCGATTCCGTGGTGTCGGTGCTGTGCCGCATGGCGTTCGATTTCGGGCTGTGGAGCGACGGCGTCTCGCCGATGCTGTTCGTCTGCGAGGAAGCGCACCGCTACGCCTCCGCGGACCGCAACGTCGGCTTCGGCCCGACCCGCAAGGCGGTGTCGCGCATCGCCAAGGAAGGCCGCAAATACGGCGTCTATCTCGGCCTGATCACCCAGCGTCCGGCCGAGCTCGACGCGACCATCATCTCCCAGTGCAACACGCTGTTCACGATGCGCCTCGCCAACGACCGCGACCAGGCGCTGCTGCGCTCCGCGGTGTCGGATGCCGCCGCCAACCTGCTGTCGTTCGTGCCTTCGCTCGGCACCCGCGAAGTGCTGGCGTTCGGCGAAGGCGTGGCGCTACCGACCCGGCTGCGCTTCAAGGAGGTGCCGCCGCACCAGCTGCCGCGCGGCGAAGCCACCATCGCAACGGTGCCGTCGGTCACCGCCGGCCATGACATGCATTTCGTCAGCGCCGTGCTGGAGCGCTGGCGCGGCGCCACCTCGCATCGCGACACGCAGAGCGACGCCAACTTCAACCCTCCCGCACCGCCGCGCACCGTGGCGCCCGCCGAGGCTCCGATGCTGCAGCCGTCACTGGGCCTCGATCCGGACCGCTTCTCGCTCCTGAAGAAGCCGCTGCGCTGACGTCATTATGGCAGGGCGCCGATGCGCCTTGCGCCCAAGCCGTCATCCACTATGGTTTCGCGTGACGCCGCGTTCCAGCGGCACGCCGGAACCATCTCATGACGCAGCCGACCGCAAAACGCTTCCCGACGCCAGCTCTCGACAAGCTCCCCGAGGATATCCGCACCCGCATCCTGGCGGTGCAGGAGAAGTCCGGCTTCGTACCGAACGTATTCCTCACTCTGGCCTACCGCCCCGACGAGTTTCGCGCGTTCTTTGCCTATCACGACGCGCTGATGGAAAAGGACTCCGGCCTCTCCAAGGCCGAACGCGAGATGATCGTGGTAGCGACCAGCGCCGCCAACCAGTGCCAGTATTGCGTGGTCGCCCATGGCGCGATCCTGCGCATCCGCGCCAAGAACCCTGAGATCGCCGACCAGATCGCGATCAACTACCGCAAGGCCGACATTACGCCGCGGCAGCGCGCGATGCTCGACTTCGCGATGAAGGTCAGCCGCGCGGCCGAGGAGGTCTCGGAGACGGACTTCGCCGCGCTCGCCGCCCACGGCTTCAGCGACGACGACGTCTGGGATATCGCCGCAGTCGCGGCCTTCTTCGCGCTTTCGAACCGGCTGGCGAACGTCACCGGCATGCGGCCGAACGCCGAGTTCTACATGCTCGGCCGGCAGCCGAAATAGAGGACGCCTTGGTAGACTGGAGCGACATCATCCTGCGTCTCGGCGCAGCTACTCTTGCCGGCAGCGCGATCGGGCTCGACCGCGACCTGCGCGGCAAGCCGATCGGGCTGAAGACACTGGGTCTCGTCAGCCTCTCGACGGCCACGGTCGTGCTGCTGGCCTTGCAGGCGGTCGATCCGGGGAAATTCACCGATGCGGTCAGCCGCGTAATCCAGGGTGTGCTGACCGGCATCGGCTTTCTTGGCGCCGGCGTGATCGTCCGACGGGGCGACCGCTATCACGTCCACGGCCTGACCAGCGCCGCATGCGCGTTCTTCGCCGCCTGCGTCGGGATTGTCTGCGGCGCCGGACACTGGCCGATCGTCATCACCGCGCTCGTGCTGGCATTCCTGCTGCTGACCTTCGGCAAGCGGACCGAGCGGTGGCTGCACCACGCGCTCGGCGGCAGGGAGGACCCGCACAGACCGGAGGCCACGCCGGTCAGTCGTCGGATGCCGGCCCGCACCAGCCGGGCAGATAGACCGCGTCCTTGCCGCGGCCCAGCGCCAAGCCCTTCTCCAGCGCCTTGGCGAAATTGTTCTCCACAGTCTTGCGCGGGATGTGGCGGCGCAGGAAGTCGGCCCACAGAAATTCGCTGAACGGCGTCGTGTCCTTGGCGAAACCGCCGGCCCGGCGCATCTCGCCGGCGAGACTGCGGAACGGATCGTCCTTGAGATCCTTGATCGATCTCGGAATGTCCCTGAAATGGCAGCGCTCGCCCTTTGCATTATAGGGATAGACCCAGCGCTTGTTGTCCATCACGCCCCAGAACACGTCACGTTCGACCATCGTGAGATCGCCGATCACAGTGACCAGGATGTCCTTGACGCCCTCCTCGTGCAGCGCCCGCGCCATGTGATGATGGTCGACCACGTAGTAGCGATCGTCCGGTCCATGGACCACCGGGATCATGTGCTTGCCCAACAGCTCCGCGCGCTTCTTGTTTGAAGCATGCTCGCGCCAGCGCTTCCGCTTCTCCTTCACCTCCTGCATGCCGACCGTCATCTGGGTCGGTCGCAGCGACATGATCGGGACCGGTTTGACGTAGGGCTCGCGCGTATGGGCCATGCTTTGTACTCCCGTTTGACCGGCACTCCGGAATGGGTTCCATTATGACATGATGTCAAAGGCAGGCGGAAGAGCCGGTTCGTCGGAATGGCACTGAGAGCAAGCGAACGCGTGAAGGCGCGCACGATCCGTTTCGGCAACCGCGAGGTCGTGACCGAAGGGTTGGAGCTCAGTTTCTGGGCAGACATCAGCCATCGCTGCATGACGGCATCGTGGCCCGCCTTTATTGGCGGTGCAGCATTGGTGTTCATCACCTTCAACGCCGTCTTCGCCTTGATGTATTGGCTTGGCGATCATCCGATCGCCAACGTGCCTGACGGCCAATACATCGACTACCTCTATTTCAGCATCGAGACACTTTCGACCGCGGGCTATGGCGACATGCACCCGCAGACGCATTATGGGCACTTCATCGCCGCCATCGAACTCTTCACCGGCATCTTCTCGATGTCGCTAATGACCGGGCTGATCTTCGCCCGCTTCTCGCGGCCGAGCGCGCGCCTGCTGTTCGCCGACAATCCTGTGATCTCGGAGCATGAGGGCCAGCTCACGTTGATGATCCGCCTGGCCAACGAGCGGCACAACATCATCGCCAATGCCACCGCGCGGCTGTGGCTGTTCAAGAGCGGCGTCAGCAAGGAAGGCATGCCATACCGCCGGTTCTACGAACTGCCGCTGCTGCGCAACGAGAGCCCGGCGCTGGCGCTGAGCTGGACCCTGTTTCATGTGATCGACCAGGACAGCCCGCTCTACGGTCTCGACGCCGCGGAGCTGGAAGCCGTCAATGCCGGGCTCGGCCTCTTCGTGTCAGGCTATGACGACGTTGCAGCGCAAACTGTGCATGCGCGAAAATCGTATGAACATTCCGACGTCCGCTTCGGCCATCGCTATGCCGAGATCCTGCAGGCGACCGAAGACGGCCGTCTGCGCATCGACTACAGTCGGTTCCACGAGACCATCGAAGGATAAATACCACCTCTGCGCGCATCAAGATTTTAGGTGTGAAGCGCAGCGAACATGCTAAACATGGGCGGCGACGCGACCGGACTGACAACAGTGAAGACGCAGCGGCCAATTTCCTCGGATGACGAGCACGTGGTGCTGAAATTCCGGCCGCGTACCTCGGCGCAGCCGCCCGGCAAGCGCGAGGAGGCGGTCCGATCGACCTGCTCGACTTCCGTCGCTCCTGTGTCCGTCGCCAACGACCTCTCCCGCTATGAGAAGCCGCGCGAGGAGCCGGACGATTTCCGCCAGCGCATGCTTGCCAACATCGCCGCCTTCGCCTTCACCGTGGCGCTCACCGCGATCGGTATCTGGCTCGCCATGAGCATCGCCGATTTGCGCAAGACCCAGGATTGCGTGCTGATGGGACGCCGGGATTGCGCGAAGATTACGGTGATGCCACGCAGCTAGGCAGGCCGGAACCGTACCCAAAAACCGTCCTCGCCAGGCCGGCCAAGCTCCATTGAACTAACGGCCCTGCTCCGATATACGGGCACACGACTCCGGCTGCAGCAATCAGGCAATCCGGGGCACCGCGCCCGCCTCCTCCGAGCCGACCCGGAATTACCTTCAATATATCAAAGGCTTAATGATGTCCTCCACATTCGAGCAGATCGCCAACATTATCGCGGAGACCTGCGACATCCCGCGCGATACGATCAAGCCGGAGAGCCACGCGATCGACGATCTGGGGATCGACAGCCTAGACTTCCTCGACATCGCCTTTGCCATCGACAAGGCTTTCGGGATCAAGATGCCGCTTGAGAAGTGGACCCAGGAGGTCAACGACGGCAAGGCCACGACGGAGCAGTACTTCGTGTTGCAGAATCTCGCCGACCGCATCGACGAGCTGGTTGCGGCCAAAAACGCGGGCACAGGCTCGGCCTCGTAATCGCCCATCATGCAGCTTGAGACTTTTCAGCTGATCGATCGGATTGTCGACCTCAACCTCGACGCAAAGACGATTGTCGTCGAGGCGGATGTCCCGCCGGACAGCCACTCTGTGTTCACGGGGCACTTCCCGGGCTACCCGATCATGCCCGGCGTGTTGCTCACCGAAGCAATGGCCCAGAGCTCGGGCTGGCTGATCCTCGGTCTGACCAAGTTCGAGCGCATGCCCTTCCTCGCCATGGTCAAGGAAGCCAAGATGCGTGGCTTCGTCAGCCCCGGCTCGGTACTGACGATCGAAGCCAGGATCGAACACGAAGGTTCAGGCTTCACCGTGACCTCGGCGAAGGTCCGCGTCGGCAAGGAGCTGAAGTGCAACGCCGAGCTGACCTTCCGTCATATCCCCTTCCCCAGCCCGGACTTGCGTGTGCACATGGATGCGCTCGCAAACAAGATCGGGTTTCCACTGCAGGCAATGAGTCATGGCTGAGAAGGAAGTCTGGATCACCGGCGTCGGCCTACTCTCCTCGCTCGGCGAGGGGCTGGATGCGCATTGGGAGGCGCTCGGCGCCAAGCGCGTCAATGCCGACGAGAAGCGTCTCGCGCCGTACGTGATCCATCCGATCGCCCCCGTCAGCTTCGACGCGCAGATCCCGAAGAAGGGCGATCAGCGTCAGATGGAGACGTGGCAGCGGATCGGCACCTACGCCGCCGGGCTGGCGCTTGATTCCGCCGGCGTCAAAGGCAATCAGGAAATCCTGTCGCGGATGGACATGATCATCGCAGCCGGTGGCGGCGAGCGTGACCTCAATGTCGACCTGGCGATCATGAACGCCGATGCGCAGGGCAAGCTGCCGCCTGCCGCCCTCAACGAAAAGCTGATGAACGAGCTGCGCCCGACGCTGTTCCTGGCGCAGCTCTCCAACCTGCTTGCCGGCAACATCGCGATCGTTCACGGCGTGTGCGGGACGTCGCGCACCTTCATGGGCGAGGAGGCCTCGAGCATCGACGCTGCGCGAATCGCCGTCGCACGCATCGGGGCCGGACAGAGCGACATCGCGCTGGTCGGCGCGGCCCACAATGGCGATCGCGGCGACCTCTTGATGCTCTATTCGTTCGGCGACTTCGCCCTCAAGGGTGAATACGCCTCGGTCTGGGCCCGCCGAAACAACCCGGGCTTCGCCATCGGCTCTGCCGGCGTATTTCTGGTGATGGAATCGCGCGAGCACGCTGAGGCGCGCGGCGCCAAGCCGTATGCCAAGCTGACCAAGGTGGTCGCCGATCTTGCCAAGCGCAAGCAGCCCGGCGCAGTGACGAAGTCGCTGCAGGCGATGTGGCCGCAGCTCGGGGTCAGCAACGACAACGCGATCCTGATCACGGGCGCAACCGGCGCCGAGCCGGCGACCGCCGAGGAGCGCGAATTCCTCGGGCAGCATCCCGGCCTTGCCGTGCGCGCCACCGGAACGACCTTTGGGCATACCATGGAGGCGCAGTTCCCGCTCGGGCTCGCGCTGGCCGCGTTGTCGATTTCTCGCGGCGCGCTCTATCCGGCCAACGACCCGACCGGGCTGGAGGTTGAAAAGACCGAAGCGCCAACCCAGATTGTCGTGTTGGGGGTCGGCCACTGGCAGGGCGAAGGCATGGCACTGGTCGAGGCCGTCAAGTAATTCGGCGCAAGCACCGACGGGGACACCATGACAGCACCACGCGATAAATTCGGCCGACCGATCGTCGTCGTGACCGGCATGGGAATCGTGACGTCGCTCGGCGGCGGCAAGACCGACAATTGGAAGCGCCTCAGCGCGGGCGAGTCCGGTATCAAGACCGTGACGCGCTTCCCGCTCGACAGTCTGAAGACGACGATGGCCGGCGCCGTCGACTTCGTCACCGTCGACCCGTTCTCCTCAACCAGCCTGTCGCAGCGCCTGGCGGAGATCGCGACTGAAGAGGCGCTGGAGCAGTCCGGCATCGGCAGCAAGGGCGACTTCCCCGGCCCGCTGTTTCTGGCGGTCGCGCCGATCGAGACCGAGTGGCCGCAGCGGCTCGAAGTGGCGCGCGAGGTTCCGACCAGGGACTTTGGCATCATCGACTATCTGGCGACCTGCAGCGGCGGCAAGTTTGCGCACTTCCACCGGCGCTTCACCTTCGGTTCGGTCGCGCTCAACCTCGCCGAGACCTTCGGCACCAAGGGGTCGCCGATTTCGCTCTCGACGGCTTGCGCGTCCGGCGCGACCGCGATCCAGCTCGGCGTCGAGGCGATCCGCCGCGGCGAAACCGATGCAACGCTGTGCGTCGCGACCGACGGCTCGGTCAATCCGGAAGCCCTGGTGCGCTTCTCGCTGCTGTCGGCCCTCTCTACCCAGAACGATCCGCCCCAGGGCGCCTCGAAGCCGTTCTCGAAAAACCGCGACGGCTTCGTGATGGCCGAAGGCGCCGGCGCACTGGTGCTCGAGAGCTACGACGCCGCGATGGCGCGCGGCGCGCGCATCCTGGGCGTCGTCGCCGGCTGCGGCGAGCTCACCGACTCCTTCCATCGCACCCGCTCCGCCCCCGACGGCAAGCCGGCGATCGGCTGCGTGCGCAAGACACTTGCTGACGCGGGCATGGAGCCCGAGCAAATCGACCACATCAACGCGCACGGCACCTCGACGCCGGAAAACGACAAGATGGAATATCTTGCGACCGCGGCGGTGTTCGGCGAACACACCAAAAACATTCCGGTGTCGTCGAACAAATCGATGGTCGGCCACACCATCTCGGCAGCCGGTGCGGTCGAGGCGATCTTCTCGCTGCTCACGCTCGAGCATCAGCGGATTCCGCCGACGATCAATTACGAGGTGCCCGATCCCGCGATCCCGTTCGATGTGGTCGGCAACAAGGCGCGCGACGCCAAGGTGACCGCCGTGATGTCGAACTCGTTCGGGTTCGGCGGGCAGAACGCTTCGCTGATCCTGACGCGCGAGCCGGCCTAGCGCCGCCCTCGCCTCATCAGATGAAACGCCTGCTCCTTCGCGCCCGCGCGCATCTGCGTGATGCCGCAAAGCCTGTCACCGATGCGGCGATCGGCGGGCTGACGATCGGCCTGCTGCGCACCACGCGCTATTTCGATCCGGAGAAGACCGCACGGTTCTTCGGCCGCGCCGCGCATTTCATCGGCCGCCGGCTGCGCGAGGACCGCATCGGCCGCGAGAACCTCACTGCCGCCTTCCCGGAAAAGTCGCCGCAGGAGATCGAAGAGATCCTGACCGGCGTCTGGCACAACCTCGGACGCATCGGCGCCGAATTCGCGCACATCGACCGCATCTGGGACCACGATCCCCGGAATCCCGACAAGCCTGGCCGCGTCGAATTCTCGGCGCGCAGCAAGCAGCTGTTCGACCAGTTGCGTGACGACGGCAAGCCGGCCTTGTTCTTTGCCGCACATCTCGGCAACTGGGAGCTCTCTCCGATTGCCGCGGCGGCACATGGGCTCGATGCTACGATTCTGTTCCGGCGGCCGAACATCGAAGCCGCCGACCGCGCCATCGAACGCATCCGCGCAGTCAATCTGGGCACGCTGGTCCCGGCCGGCCGCGACGCGCCGCTCAAGCTGGCGCAGGCGCTTCAGCGCGGTCAGCACGTCGCGATGCTGGTCGACCAGTATTTGACCAACGGCGTTCCGGTCACCTTCTTCGGCCGCAAGACCACCGCTAACCCGCTGCTGGCGCGCCTGCGCCGCCAGATCGACTGCCCGATCCACGGTACCCGGATCATCCGCCTGCCCGACGGCCGCTTCCGCGGCGAGGTCACCGAGGAAGTGAAGCCGGTATTCGACGCATCCGGCCAGATCGATATCCAGGGCACGATGCAGGCGATCACCGACATCATCGAGGGCTGGGTCCGCGAATATCCGGATCAGTGGCTCTGGCTGCACCGGCGCTGGCGGTAGGTTAGCGGCAGCCTTACCCCGTCATTGCGAGGAGCGAAGCGACGAAGCAATCCAGGTCCACCTCGTGTGGCGAGATAGATTGCTTCGCTGCGCTCGCAATGACGGCTCATACAACCGTGGCGCTTCGCGTCACTTCCCGGTCTTCACGCGGGTCCACAGCCGGTTGATGATCCGCTGCGTCGCCGGATCGCGCGCCGTGATCACGAACAGCTTCTTCTGCATCGCCTCGTCGGGATAGATGTTCTTGTCGTTGAATATCTTCGGATCGATCAGCTTCTGGCTCGCCAGATTGCCATTGGCATAGGACAGGAAGTTCGAATTCTGCGCCGCGACGTCGGGACGGTAGAGGTAGTTGATCAGCTCATAGGCTTCAGCGACGTTCTTTGCGTCCGCCGGAATTGCGAGATTGTCGAAGAACATCTGCGCGCCCTCCTTCGGAATCGTGTAGCCGATCTCGACGCCGGACTTGGCTTCCGCTGCCCGGCTGCGCGCCTGCATGATGTCGCCCGACCATCCGACCACGAAGCAGATCTCACCAGAGGCCAGCGCGCTGAGATATTCGGACGAGTGGAATTTGCGCACATAGGGCCGGATCTTGATGACGAGATCGGCGGCCTTCTCGAGGTCAGGCTGCTTGGTCGAGTTCGGATCCAGCCCGAGATAGCTCAGCGCCGCCGGCAGGATGTCGTCGGCGGAATCCAGCATGTGGATGCCGCAATCCTTGAACTTGGCGAGGTTCTCCGGCTTGAACACCATGTCCCAGCTGTCGATCCTGGCGTCGGGCCCGAGAATCTTCTCCGCCATCTTGACGTTGTAGCCGATGCCGGTGGTGCCCCACATGTAGTTGGCGCCGTAATTGTTGCCGGGATCGTAGGTCGCGAGCTGACCGGTTACCACCGGCCACGCATTGGCAAGGTTCGGCAGCTTCGACTTGTCGAGCTTGAGGAACACCTTCGCGGTGATCTGGCGCTGCAGGAAATAGCCGGTCGGCACCACGACGTCGTAGCCCGACTTGCCGGCAAGCAGCCGCGTCTCCAGCGTCTCGTTGGCGTCGAACGTGTCGTAGACCACCTTGATACCGGTTTCCTTGGTGAAGTCCTCGAGGACTCCCGGCGCCATGTAGTTCGACCAGTTGTAGAAGTTGACCGTGCGCTCCTCCGTACGTGCGGAGGCAGCAAACAACAGAACCGTGGCGACCGTACCGACAAAGTTGACGAGACGACGGCTCTGCTTCTGCATTCTGGTCTACCTCTTGCGACGATGCACTGCGTCGGACAGCCGCTCCAGCGCGGTGTCGAGCGTCGAATCCTTCTTGGCGAAACAGAACCGCACGACCGACGTCACCGCATCCTGCTCGTAAAACGCCGACACTGGAATAGCCGCGACCTTGTAATCCTGCACAATTCGCCAGCAGAACTCCGCATCGGTCTCATTCAGACCAAGCGGCGACAGATCGACGGTGAGGAAGTAAGTCCCCTGCGACTTCAGCACCGGAAAGCCAATGCTCTCCAATCCCTTTGTGAGGCGGTCGCGGCTGCGCGCCATGTCCTTGCGCATGTCGAAGAAATAATCGTCCGGCTTGCTGAGGCCGTACGCGACCGCGGCCTGCAGATTCGGCGCCGTCGTGAAGGTGAGGAACTGGTGCACCTTCGCAGTGACGCGCAGCAGCGGCGGCGCGGCGCAGACGAACCCGATCTTCCATCCGGTCAGCGAGAAGATCTTGCCGGCGCTGCCGACCTTGATGGTGCGGTCGCGCATGCCCGGGATCGTGATCAGCGGGATGTGCTCGCGGCCGTCGAACACGACGTGCTCCCAGACCTCGTCGCAGATCGCGACCACGTCGAACTCCTGGCAGTACCGCGCCAGCAGTTCGAGGTCCTCGCGCGGATAGACCACCGCCGCCGGGTTGAGCGGATTGTTGAACAGCACCGCCTTGGTCTTGTGGTTGAAGACGCTGCGCAGCATCTCCTCGTTCAGCCGCCACTCCGGCGGCTCGAGCCGCAACAGACGCGGAATGCCGCCGGCCTGGCGGATGATCGGCAGATAGGAATCATACACAGGCTGAAAGCAGACCACCTCGTCGCCGGGTTCGACCACGGACAGGATCGAGGAGGTCAGCGCCTCGGTGCCGCCGGAGGTGACCATCACCTCGGTCATCGGATCGAGCTTGAGCCCGTGCCAGTGGCCGTAATGCGATGCGATCGCCTGACGGAGTTCCGGAATGCCCATCATCGACGGATACTGGTTGTAGCCGTTGATGGACGCGTCCGCGGCGGCGCGGCGGATGTCCTCCGGTCCGGGATCGTCGGGAAAGCCTTGGCCGAGATTGATGGCGTTGTTGTCGCGCGCCGCCTGCGACATCGCCTCGAAGATGGTGACGGGAAGGTCCGCGAAGACCTTGTTCATGGAGGTCATGTCAGGGATCAGCCGCCCGTCTTGGTGGGCAGTCCCGCCGCCTTCCAGCCGATAATGCCGCCCGCCAGATGCCTGTCGTAGGGCAGGCCCGCGGCCTGAGCCGCCAGCGAGGCCGTCACCGAGCGCTTGCCGGAGCGGCAGGCGAACACCACCTGCTTGCCCTGCGGATCGGGAATCGCTGATGGATCGAACGTCGACAACGGCACCACGACGCCATCGGGATAGGCCTCGACGGCGACCTCATTGGGCTCGCGGACGTCGACCAGGAGATAGCGGCCTTCGGCTATGCCCTTCGACACCTCGTCCGGAAACAAATCTTCCACCTTGTGGTCCGCCACGGAAATATCCTCCCGATATCAGCTTGGGCGAGCGTCGTGCGGCTCGCCGGTCCGGGCCGCAAAGTCGCCTCTCGCGCGGAGAAAATCAAGCGCCCGAAACGGGTTAGATGCCGCGCGGAAACGCTGGATCGTGGACCCTAGATCGTGACTTGCGTACCGACCTCGACCACCCGCCCGGTCGGGATCTGGAAATAGTCGGTGGCATCGTTCGAGGAGCGGCTCAGCGCGATGAACAGATGGTCCTGCCAGCTCGGCATGCCCGAGTGTACCGCCGGCTTCAGCGCGCGGCGGGACAGGAAGAACGAGGTCGACATGATGTCGAACTGCCAGCCGAGCTTGCGGGCGATCGCCAGCGTCTTCGGCACGTTCGGCTGCTCCATGAAGCCGAACTTCAGTGTCACCTTGGAGAAGGTCTCGGTCAGCTGCTCCATCCGGACCCGCTCGGACGGATCGATGCGCGGCGTCGGCGCGGTCTCGATGGTCAGGATGACGTTCTTCTCGTGCAGCACCTTGTAGTGCTTGAGGCTGTGCATCAGCGCGGTCGGCGCGCTGACGGGATCGCTGGTCAGGAACACAGCCGTCCCGGAGACGCGCTGCGGCGGCCGCTTCTCCAGCATCGCGACGAGATCGGCGAGCGGGAATTCCAGCTTGCGCGACTTCTCGAACAACAGCCGGCTGCCGCGCCGCCAAGTGTACATCACCACGATCATCGCCCCGCCGAGGGCAAGCGGCACCCAGCCGCCCTCGAACACCTTGAGCAGGTTGGCGGCCAGGAATGTGATGTCCAAGAACAGGAACGGCGCGACCAGCGCGGCGGCGGCGAGCGGCGACCAGCGCCAGACCTTCCAGATCACCACGAAGCCCATCATCGCCGTCACCACCATGGTGCCGGTCACTGAGATGCCGTAGGCCGACGCCAGCGCGCTCGACGAGCGGAACATCAGCACCAGCACGATCACCGCGATGAACAGGAACCGGTTGATGCGCGGCATGTAGATCTGGCCGGAATGCGCCTCCGACGTATGGCGGATTTCGAACCGCGGCATCAGGCCGAGCTGGATCGCCTGCCGGGTCAGCGAGTAGGCGCCGGTGATGACGGCCTGGCTCGCGATCACGGTCGCCATGGTCGCAAGCGCGACCATCGGAATCAACGCCCAGTCCGGGAACATCAGGAAGAACGGGTTCTCGATGCCCTTGGGATCGCCGATCAGAAGCGCGCCCTGCCCGAGATAGTTCAGCGCCAGCGACGGCAGCACGATGAACAGCCACGCGGTCTGGATCGGGCGTTTGCCGAAGTGACCGAGGTCGGCATAGAGCGCCTCCGCGCCGGTCACCGCGAGGAAGACCGCACCGAGGGTGATGAAGCCGATCACGCCGTGATGCAGCATGAACGACACCGCAAGGATCGGGTTGAACGCGTACAGCACCTCGGGGTGCCGCACGATCTGCGGCAGCGCCGCGATCGCGATCACGGCGAACCACACGCACATTACCGGGCCGAAGAACGCGGCGACGCGCGCGGTGCCGCGCGACTGCACCGCGAACAGAGCGACCAGGATCACCACCGTGAGTGGGACCACATAGGGATCGAATGTCGAGGTGACGAGCTTGATGCCCTCGATGGCCGACAGCACCGACAGCGCCGGCGTGATCACGGCGTCGCCGTAGAACAGCGCGCCGCTGATGATGCCGAGCAGCACGATCGCGGCTCCGCCCTTGGTGACTGCGCGCTGCGCCAGTGCCATTAGCGCCAGCGTGCCGCCCTCGCCATTGTTGTCGGCACGCAGCAGGATCACGACATATTTGAGCGTCACGACGACGATCAGCGCCCACAGGATCAGGCTGAGCACGCCGAGCACTGCATGCGCCGTCACGGCGCCCTCGCCGCCGGCGGCTGCGACGACGGCTTCGCGCAGCGCGTATAGCGGGCTGGTACCGATGTCGCCATAGACAACGCCGATGCTGCCGAGCATCAGCGCCTTGAAGGTGGCGGTTGAATGCGCCTCGCCATGGCCGTTTGCCGCGGGCGTTTCCGCCGCGGTGATCGCACTCTCGGATGACATGGGAAGCTGCGCCTCTGTCTTCTGCCGCACCGCACAATGCCGGGTTGCAGGCCTATACTCCCGGCAGGAATGCATAGGTTAGCCCGGATTCAGGTCTCCGCCATGCATATCACGCATAGATCACGGCTTTTCAACTGCCGAATCCGTTGCCGCATCAAATAGTTACCTGAGTACCCACTTCAACGACCCGCCCGGTCGGGATCTGGAAATAGTCGGTAGCGTCGTTGGCTGACCGGCTCATCGCGATGAACAGGTGGTCCTGCCACTGCGGCATCCCGGATTGGGCGGACGGCTTCAGCGACCGGCGCGACACGAAGAACGAGGTCGACATGATGTCGAACTGCCAGCCGAGCTTGCGCGCGACCGCGAGCGCCTTCGGCACGTTCGGCGATTCCATGTAGCCGAAGCGCAGCCGCACCGCGGTGAACTTGTCGCTGACCTTCTCCATGGTCACGCGCTCCGACACGTCGACGCGCGGTGTCGGTGCGGTCTCGATGGTCAGGATCACATTGTGCTCGTGCAGCACCTTGTTGTGCTTGAGATTGTGTAAGAGCGCGGTCGGCACGAAGCTGGGATCGCTGGTCAGGAACACCGCGGTGCCCTTGACGATATGCGGCGGCCGCTTCTCCAGGCTGTGGATCAGGTCGCGCAGCGGCACCTCGATGCGGCGGGTCTTGGCGATCAGGATCGCGGCGCCGCGACGCCAAGTCCAGATCATCGTCGCCATCACGACGCCGAACAGCAGCGGCACCCACGCGCCCTCGAACAGCTTCAAGAGATTGGCGCTGAAGAAGGTCATGTCGACGATCACGAAGGGCAGGATCAATGCGGCGGCCGACGCCACGCGCCAGTTCCACAGCTTCCAGATCACGATGAAGCCCATGATGCCGTCGGCGACCATGGTGGTGGAGACGGCGATGCCGTAGGCCGAGGCGAGCCCGCTCGAGGTGCGGAACAGAAGCACCAGCAGCAGCACGCCGATCAGCAGCAGCCGGTTGACGCGCGGCAGGTAGATCTGGCCGGCATGGGTCTCCGAGGTGTAGCGGACCTCGAAGCGCGGCAAGAGCCCAAGCTGCACCGCCTGGCTGATCAGGGAATAGGCGCCGGTGATCACGGCCTGGCTCGCGATCACGGTCGCAGCAGTGGCGAGCCCGATCAGCGGCAGCAGCAGCACCTCCGGCACCATGCGGTAGAACGAGTTCTCGATCGCGGCCGGATCGGACAGCACCAGCGCGCCCTGCCCGAAATAATTCAGCAGCAGCGACGGCAGCACGAAGAACAGCCAGCCGGACTGGATCGGCTTGCGGCCGAAATGCCCGAGGTCGGCGTAGAGCGCCTCGCCGCCGGTCACCGCGAGGAACACTGCGCCCAAGGTCACCAGGCCGACGGTGCCGTGGGTCAGCAGGAACTGGATTGCGTAATAGGGATTGATCGCCGCCAGCACCGACGGATCGTCCATGATGTGGACCAGCCCCATCACCGCGAGCGAGGCGAACCACACCACCATCACCGGGCCGAAGGCCGAGGCGACGCGCGCGGTGCCGGTGCGCTGCACCGAGAACAGCAGCACGAGGATCAGGATCGTCAGCGGCACCACATAGTGCTCGAGATGCGGCGTCGCGAGCTTGAGGCCTTCGACCGCCGACAGCACCGAGATCGCCGGCGTGATCATGGAATCGCCGATGAACATCGAGGCACCAACCACGCCGAGCGCGAGCAGCGGCCAGCTGCGCCGCCCGATCGCGCGCTGGCCGAGCGCCATCAGCGACAGCGTGCCGCCCTCGCCATTATTATCGGCGCGCAGCAGCAGCAGGACGTATTTGGCGGTGACGACGGTGAACAGCGCCCACAGGATCAGGCTGAGCACGCCGAGCACCATGATGCGGGTCACCGGCTGGCCGTGCGCGGCGCCGCCGACCGCCTCGCGGAATGCGTAGAGCGGCGAAGTTCCGATATCGCCGAACACCACTCCGATGCTGCCCAGTGTCAGGGCCCAGAAGCCGGAGGCGCCTTGGCCCTTGCCTTGCCCCGTGCCTTGGGTCTCCTGGGCTTCGGTGGATGAGACGCTGACAGCCATGGCGAGGTTGGAACGCCCGATCGGTTGATTTTGATCCGCGCGGCTATCGACGCTTCCGCCCCGCCTGTCAACCAACCAACATGGCAAAAGGCGGTAGCATGGTAACCCTGAGCTACGGCTTCAGATCCGGCGGCAATGGCGGATTTTCCCGCATCAAAGTGATGGTCACGCGACGGTTCGCCGGCAGCGTCGGATCGTCGGGAAACAGCGGCTGGCCGTCCGCCTTGCCGGAAACCGCGAAGATATGGGACGGCGGCAGCCCTTCCCGCTCCAGGATCTGCCGCACCGCATTAGCGCGGTCCGCGGACAGGTCGAAGGCATCGTAATCGCTGCGCGCCGGCACGAAGCCTGCGGCTGTATGCCCCACGATCGCGATCCGCAGCGGCGTCGCCTTCAGCGGCGCGGCGAGCTTCTGGATCAGCCGGCGGGTGCGCTCATATGGCTCCCGGGAGCCGTCGGCGAACATCGAGCGGCCGTCCTGGTCGACGATCTCGAGGTTGAGCCCCTCCTTGGTCTCCTCGAACATGATGTTCTTGGAAATCTCGGTCAGCTCCGGCATGTCCTGCAGCGCCTGCCGCAGCGAGGCCGAGGCCAGCGCGAATTCGCGGTCGATCTTCAGCCGCGCGCCGTTGATCTGGCTGCGCTCCTTTTCGTCCGGCGTCGGATTGGCGGAGGATTCCTCCGGTGAGATGTGCTCGACATTCTTCAGCTTCGGCCGGGTCGGCAGGCCATCGGACTCGACGATGCCGGAATAGCGCACATTGGTCTGCACGCCGAAGGCGTCGCGCATCGAGCCCGCGACGATCTTCAGCTTGTTGTTGTCCATGGTGGAGAACGCGACGAGCATCACGAAGAAGCTCATCATCAGGCCCATCAGGTCGGCGAAGGTCACGAACCAGCCGTGACCTCCGGTATGGGCGTCGCCGCGCTTTTTCTTGGCCATCGCTGCTGTCCCGGGAGCGCCAGTCGGGGCCGTCAGGCCGGAACCGGCTCACCCTCCTCGTTGCGATGCTTTTCCGGCAGGTAGGCCAGCAGCATCTCGCGCACCAGCGCCGGGCTCTTGGAATCGCGGATCATCAGGATGCCGTCGATGATCAGCGTGCGGTTGGTCTCCTCGTCGAGCAGCTTGCCGTGCAGCTTGTCGGCGATCGGCAGGCAGAACAGGTTGGCCACCAGCGCGCCGTACAGGGTCGCGAGCAGCGCGGTCGCCATGAACGGGCCGAGCTTGGAAGGGTCGGTCATGTTGGCGAACATCTGCACCATGCCGATCAGCGTGCCGATCATGCCGAAGGCCGGCGCGCAGTCGCCGATCGCGCGGTAGATCTTGCTGCCCTCGTCGAGGTGCATCAGGAAATTGTCGCGGTCGCGCTCCATGTTGTCGCGGATGAATTCGAGGTCGTAGCCGTCGGCGACGTAGCGGATGCCCTTGGCAAGGAACGGCTCGTCGGTCTCGACCTTCTCCAGGCCGACCGGGCCCTGCTTGCGGGCGATCTCGGCGATGCGGGCGAGCTCGTCGACGAGGTCGCGGGCCGACAGCCGGCTCATCGTGAAGGCAAACTTGGCGCCGAGCGGCAGCCCGTGCAGCATCACGCCGAGCGGAAAACGGATCATCGTCGCCGCGATCGAGCCGCCGAAGATGATGATCATGGCGTGTTCGGAGATGAACATGTGCAGGTCGCCGCCCATGAACATCATCACCGCGATGACGATGATGCCAGCCAACAGCCCGGCGCCAGTCATGATATCCATAGGAGACTCCAACGCGTACGCAACCTGCCCGTCCTGGACGGCGCGCAGCCCAGTGCGGGCCGCGTGGAAAACCCTAGCGTTAACGCCATTAAGGACGCGTTACCGAATTTGGTAGGGATAACAACGGGTAAACGTCGGCCTTTTCGCGATGTCGTTGAAGATGCTGGCTTTCCGCATGGGACGCCGCCGCTGCATGCGCAAAAGGCCTCCCCGTAGAACAACGGAGATGAGATAGGTTTGCCGAGAGCGTTTTCGAGCGAAGTGGGTACCGGTTCGCGTGAAGAAAACGCGTCAACACAAGATTCTGGAGTTCCGTTCCGATTCAATCGGAACGGAAAAGGCTCCGGGGGAAACGAACCAATGAGCAGGACAGGATGAAGGCGGTCGTCGTTGAGCAATATGCGCCTATTGATCAGATCGAGCTGAAGCAGATCACCACGCCCGAACCCGGCCCCGGACAGATCCGCGTCCGGGTCCACGCCGCGAGCATCGGCTTCGTCGATGGGTTGAAGGTCGAGGGCCGCTACCAGACCAAGGATGCCCTGCCCTTTACGCCGGGTGCGGAATTCGCTGGCGTGGTCGACGCGGTCGCGGGCGACGTCGCCGGCATCACGCCGGGCATGCGGGTGATGGGCGCGGCGCGCTCGGGCGCGCTGGCCGAGTACATCGTGGTGCCGCCTGCCGCCGTCGAGGTCATGCCCGATGGCCTGTCGATGGAGGCCGCCGCGGCCTTCCGCACCAATTACCTCACCGCGCTGTATGCGCTCGCCGAGCGCGGCTCGCTCAAGGCCGGCGAGCAGCTGCTGGTGCTCGGTGCCGCCGGCGGCACCGGCATCGCCGCGATCCAGGTCGGCAAGTTGCTCGGTGCGCGCGTCGTTGCCGCGGCCTCGACGGACGAGAAGCGCAGCTTCGCCGCAAGCTTCGGCTCCGATGCTGTCGTCGACTACACGAAGCCCGATTGGCGCGATGCGCTGAAGGACGCAACCGGCGGCAATGGTCCCGACGTGATCTTCGATCCGGTCGGCGGCGAGGTCTCGCTGCAGGCGTTCCGCTCGATCGCCTGGAACGGCCGCCATGTCGTGGTCGGCTTCGCGGCAGGCCAGATCCCCGCTCTGCCGTTCAATCTGCCGCTTCTGAAGGGTGGTCTCCTGATCGGCGTCGATGCCGCCCAGATCGCGCGCCGCGAGCCCGAGGCGCAGGCGCGCGTGATGACGCAATTGTCGGCATGGCTGAACGACGGCCGACTGACGCCTGTGGTCGGCAAAGTGTTCGAGCTTGACGATTTCCGCGCGGCGTTCACGACGATGCAGACCCGCGCGGCGCTGGGCAAGATGGTGGTGCGGATCGGATCGTGAGAGAGGCACCGCTATCGTCGCATCTTCCCTGTCGTCCCTGCGAAAGCAGGGACCCTAACCACAGGGTTGTGTTGTTGAGATGAGCTGTGGCTACAGCTCTGCAATCCAATTCGCATTCGTGGTTATGGGTCCCGGCTCAAGGCCGGGACGACACTGAATGTGTTGCACGGTCTATGAGTCACACACCCGCCTTCTCGCGACATCAATTGTCCGAGTCTTGCATTTCGTTCCGCCACTCTGAGAACAGAGGGCGCAGGGAAAGCCGGGTGCCGATCGCACCCATGGGTCCCGCGTAGTAAAAAACGCGGGAGGTAGGACCACAGGTGTAACCGGAAACAGCCCGGCTTTCCCTGCGCGATGGGTTACGGCTTACTTCGTGCTCTCCCCGGCGAGACTGGGCTTGCTTGTCACCGTCTCCGCAAAAGCACTTGCGCGTTTTGCGGGGAGACACCGGCCGCTAGGGCGTCAGGACCACACGACTTCACCGTCCGCGTCGCGCGCACTCGTCTGTTGCGCACTCGGCGTCCACCGCATCTCGACCCGCGTTCGTGACGACCGCGAAGCGCCCCTCGTGTCGGGCGAGACGGGCGTATTGAACATCTGAGTTGGGTCCGGCGTCAAGTTAAATTCTGAAAAGCCGAACGATCCAAGGATACGCGACTCGTAGGATGGGTTTCGCTGCGCTCTACCCATCCCACAATTCTGCGATCCTGATCCGGCACGGCCCCTTGGGTCACCCGAGCGTCCGTCCCGACGTTGCCATCGCACCGCAGGAACCAACACCGCAACGACGCATTGTCATTTCACCCAACGGTTGAGAGGTAATATGCCGCCAGTATCGGTATCCGCACCGATCCTGTAGCATTCCTGTCCGCCGAAGAGCCAATTAGCCGTCATCTGTTGTGTTTCAGGATTCTTCCCTTGGCACTTTTTGCATATCGAACATCCAGCACCACGTCCCGATCGCGCGGGCTAACCACCGTCGCCTGAGACGCGCGATGAAGATGGACAAGGCCACCTGGTACGTCTCGTTCGCCATCAGAACCCCTGACGCCGGACACCACCGCTTCGCGCGCCAGACCCGCACCTTCACGACCGAGCAGGATGCCAAGGCGTTTGCGCGCACCCTGCTTGTGCAGACTCAAGACGTCAGCGCCGGAACGATCAACCCGCACACGCCGAGGCGCGTGATCGCGCCGGCCGCGATCGCGGCCTGGGCCGGCGAGAGCTGACGTCGGCGTGCCTCCGCGGCTTCCTAGAGGAAGCGTGACGGCGCGAACGGCTGCAGCGGTATCTCCGGCGCCTTGCCGCTGAGCAATTGCGCGACCAGCCGGCCGGTGCGGGCCGAGCCGACCAGGCCGACATGGCCGTGGCCGAAGGCATAGACAACGTCGCGCGAGGCGCGGCTGTGGCCGATGCACGGCCGCCCGTCGGGCATGCTCGGGCGATGGCCGAACCAGGTCTTGATCCGCGAGGATGGAATGTCCCTCGGCAGCTTCGGGAACATGCTGAAGAGATGCTCGCGCAGGATCTCGGCGCGCTTCCAGTTCGGCTCGGCGTCGAGCCCCGCGATCTCCACTGTGCCAGCGGCGCGCAGGCCCTTGTCGGTCCAGTTGACCACCATCTTGGCGTCCGACGCCATCATCGAATTGCGCGGGCCGGATTCCGGATTCTCGATCATGACGTGATAGCCGCGCTCGGTCTCGAGTGGCAGCGGGTCGCCGATCGATGCGGTCAGTTGCTTCGAGCGTGCACCGGCGGCGACGACCGCGGCATCGCAGGCGATCTCGCCGGTCTCGGTGACCACGGCGACGAGCCGGTCGCCCGCGAGCTTGAGGCCTGTGGCCTTGGCGGCGACGCGTTCGGCGCCGTTCGCGATCGCGTGCGCGGCGAGCGCTGCGACGTAGGCGCCGGGATCGCGGCAGCGACCGGCTTCCTCAACCACGACGCCGAACTTGTAGCGCGGATGCAGATCGGGCTCGCGCTGGCGCATCTCGTCCTCATCGAGCTCCAGCCATTCGATGCCGACGCGCTTGCGGATGCGCCAGCCGAGGTCGCGGTCGAACGGCGCGCGCGAGGGAAATACGTGCATCACCCCGCGCCGCTCGATCAGTTCGGGCACGCCGGCTTCCTCGGCGAGCTGCCGGTGCAGCAGCGGCGCATCCTTCAAGAGATCGCGCATCGCCCGCGCGGTGGCCTCGACCTGCGCCTCGGTCCGGCTCGACAGCAGATACTTGATCAGCCACGGCAAGGCTTTCGGCAGATACGACCAGCGGATCGAAAGCGGCCCGAGCGGGTCCATGAGATAGCCAGGCACCTTCTTCCAGGTGCCCGGCTCGGCCGGCGGGATCACCGAATGCGACGACAGCCAGCCGGCATTGCCATAGCTCGCGGCCTGGGCGCCGCCGGGCTCGCCCGGGTCGATCAGCGTGACTCGGTGGCCCGCGCGCAGCGCCTCGATGGCACTGATCACGCCGACCGCGCCGGCGCCGATGATCGCAACGTGACGGCCGGCGGATTCAGGCATCAGCGTTTCGCCTGCTCGGGCATAAAATCCTTGCCGACCGACAGCGCGCGCTGATCGACCAGGCAGTGCAGGATCGCCGGCTTGCCGGAGGCCAGCGCCCGCTCAAAGGCCGGCGCGAAGTCTTCGGTGCGCTCGACCCGCTCGCCATGGCCGCCGAACGCCTTTGCATAGAGCGCGAAGTCCGGGTTCTTGAGCTGGGTGCCGACGACTCGGCCGGGGTAGTCGCGTTCCTGATGCATGCGGATGGTGCCGTATTGCGCGTTGTCGATGACGACGACGATCAGCGGCGCGTCGTACTGCACGGCGGTGGCGAACTCCTGCCCGTTCATCAGGAAGCAGCCATCGCCGGCGAACGCGACGACCACGCGATCCGGATGCTGCCGCTTAGCCATCACGGCCGCCGGCACGCCATAGCCCATCGATCCCGAGGTCGGCGCGAGCTGGGCTGCGAAAGCGTGGAAGCGATGGTGGCGATGAATCCAGCCGGCGTAATTGCCGGCGCCGTTGCAGACGATCGCATCCTTCGGCAGCCGATCGCGCAGCCAGGTCACGACCTCGCCGTATTGGAAATGGCCCGGCAGCTCGCGCGGCTTCTCGGTCCAAGCGAGATAGTCCGCGTGCGCCTTGGCCGCCTCGCCCTTCCAGGCGGGCGCGGCTGCGGGCTTCATGCTCTCGACCGCGGCGGCGAAGGCCGCGGGCGTCGCCTGGATCGCCAGCGCCGGCTGGTAGACGCGGCCGAGCTCTTCGGAGCCCGGATGCACGTGAATGAGCTGCTGGCTCGGCACCGGAATGTCGAGCAGCGTGTAGGACGAGGACGGCATCTCCGACATGCGGCCGCCGATCAGGAGAATGACGTCGGCACCGGTGAAGCGATCCCTGAGCTTCGGGCTCGGGCCGATGCCGAGATCGCCGGCATAGTGCGAATGGTCGGCGTCGAACAGCGAGGCGCGGCGGAACGAGGTCGCGACCGGAAGGTCGAAGCGCTCGGCAAAGCGCGCAATGCCCTTGGCCGCCTCTGCGGTCCAGGCCGAACCGCCGAGCACCACGATCGGCGCCTTGGCGCCGGCGAGCATGCTGCCGAGCCGTTCGAGATCCGACGGCGCCGGCCAGGTGACCGCAGGCTCGACCTTCGGCGCGTCGGCGACCGCTGCGGTTTCAGTCAGCATGTTCTCCGGCAGCGAGATCACGACCGGACCGGGGCGGCCCTGCAGCGCGACACGGAAGGCGCGCGCGACCAGCTCCGGGATGCGGTCTGGACGATCGATCTCGACCGCCCATTTCGCCATGGTGCCGAACACCGCCTTGTAGTCGAGTTCCTGGAACGCCTCGCGCTCGCGCATGCCGGTGTCGACCTGGCCGACGAACAGGATCATCGGGGTGGAATCCTGCATCGCGATGTGCACGCCATGCGCGGCATTGGTCGATCCGGGACCGCGGGTGACGAAGCAGATGCCGGGGCGCCCGGTGAGCTTGCCATAGGCCTCCGCCATCATCGCCGCACCGCCCTCGGCGCGGCAGATCACGACGTCGATCGGGCTGTCATGCAAGGCGTCGAGCGCCGCCAGGTAGCTCTCGCCCGGCACGCAGGTGACGCGCTCCACCCCTTGCGCGACCAGCTGGTCGATCAGGATCTGGCCTCCGGTGCGGGCGTTGCTTTTGGTCATGAGAGCTCCCTGCGGCATTGGCGCGCGCTTGCGGCTCGCGCGGAACGTGGTCCGACGGGGGTATGATAGACGGGAATATGGTGCAAGGCCGAAGCCGCTTCTCGCGGGCGAAGCCGGGGCAAGCCATGCGATAGGCAATGGGCATCGCCCTTTCGTCATCGATTTCCGCAGAGCGGACGATCGCCGGTGGGATCGTCGCGGCCCGGTCGGAGAGCAGGCAGGTAACCTTCCGCCGATTTCGGAGCGCTCGCCGTCAGCGTGCCGATGATACGTTCCGTCGCCAGCCGGCAAGTTCGATCCGGTATCGCGGCGCCAGCATCAACCTGTGCGTGTTTCTTTCAACAACAACCCCAGCGGCGATGCGGCAGCCTCGTGGTCATCACGCGGCACCAGTGCGCATGCGGGAGAGACGATCCGCACGCACCGCAATGACCGACCGCGCGCGGCTGCCGCGCGGGACGCGTGAAAGCCAGCGCGTTGCGGCGCGCGCGACAACAGCGTGGCACAAACTGCATGAACGATCGCGTCATATGCACGATAACAATCATTCGAAACGCGCGTGTGTGCTTCCGTAAGACTACGGTGCAGCGATCGGTCGCTTCGCACCGTTCGATGCAGGATCGCGCGGATTTCGCGGAAAATCGCAGTCTGGCGCGTCGATTTCGGCTGCACTCATTGCACGCATCGCCCGTTCGGTTTTGCGCGATCGCGCGCGACACGCTGCACGCACTTCTTGATGGAACTCGAATCGCCTACGGTTTCGTGCAGTCACAAATTGTAAATCGTGTATCGCACCTGCCCGCCGTCCTGCGGCGGAAAGTGATCTGCTGCCGAGCAGGGTGCATCCATTCAGTTCACCAATTAATATCAATGCTGGAGGCAATGCATGTTGGGGATGAAGAGCGTCGCAAGCGTGGTCGGCTCGGACAGTTCTTACCGGCTGTTCGACGACATGCCGATCAGTGTCATGCTCTGCGAGCTGGACAATTTCAGGATCACCTACATCAACGAGTCGACGCGGCAGAATCTGAAAAAGATCGAGCATGTTCTGCCGGTGAAAGTCGACGCGCTGATCGGACAATCGATCGACATCTTTCACAAGAACCCGCAGCATCAGCGCCGGCTCTTGTCCGATCCGAAGAACCTGCCGCACAAGGCGCGCATCACCATCGGCGGCGAGACGCTCGATCTCACCGTGACGGCGATGACCAATTCGCGCGGCCGCTACAGCGGACCGATGCTGACCTGGGAGCTCGCGACCGAGAAGGCGCGGCTTGAACTCCAGACCGAGCGGCTGTTGCAGATGCTCGACAACATGCCGATCAACATCATGATGTGCGATACCGATTTCAACATCACCTACATCAACCAGACCAGCCTCAAGACGCTCGACACCGTGAAGCACCTGCTTCCGGTAGCGCCGGACAAGATCCTCGGCAACTCGTTCGACATCTTCCACAAGAACCCGGCGCATCAGCGTCGCATCGTCGGCGATCCCAAGAACCTGCCGCACGCGGCCAAGATCAAGCTCGGCCCGGAAACGCTCGACCTGCGGGTTTCCGGGCTGACCGACAAGCGCGGCAACTATACCGGCGCGATGCTGAGCTGGTCGGTTGTCACGGGCAATGTGAAGCTCGCCGACGATTTCGAGAAGGACGTGAAGGGCCTTGCCGGGATGCTGGCATCGGCCTCGACGCAAATGCAGGGTACCGCGCGATCGCTGACGACAACAGCCGAATTCGTCAATCAGCGCTCGGCGAGTGCGGCGTCCGCCTCCGAAGAGCTGTCGTCCTCGGTCAACGAGATCAGCCGCCAGGTGTCCGAAGCGAGCCGCATCGCCCGCATGGCGGTCGAGGAAGCCGAGAAGTCCGACAGACTGGTCGCGGGCCTCGTGACCATGGCGCAGAAGATCGGCGACGTCGTCGCGCTGATCAGCCAGATCGCCGGCCAGACCAACCTGCTGGCGCTCAACGCCACGATCGAGTCCGCGCGGGCCGGCGAGGCCGGACGCGGATTTGCCGTCGTCGCATCCGAGGTGAAGGCGCTGGCCAACCAGACCGCCAAGGCCACGGAAGACATCTCGGCGCAGATCAACGAGATGCAGACCGCGACCGGCAACACCGCCACGGCGCTGAAGTCGATCTCGCAGGTCATCGTCCAGATCAGCGAGATCTCGACTGTGATCGCCAGCGCCGTCGAGGAGCAGGCTGCGGCCACCAAGGAGGTCACCGCCAACATCAACGGAACCACCAAGGCGATCGACGATGCGAGCAAGGCCGCCGAGAACGTTCTGGCGGCCTCCGGAGAGCTCGCCAGCAACGCGTCCGAGCTGGAAGTTCAGGTCGACAAGTTCCTCAAGAACGTGCGCGCGATGTAATGCGGCGACGTCGCGCGCTTGCCCTACAGCGAGCGCGCGATCAAAACCTTCATGATCTCGTTGGTGCCGCCATAGATCTTCTGGATGCGGGAATCGATGAACATGCGCGAGATCGGGTATTCCTGCATGTAGCCATAGCCGCCGTGCAGCTGCAGGCATTCGTCGGCGGTTTCGACCTGCTTCTGCGAGCACCACCATTTCGCCATCGAGGCCGTCACGGTGTCGAGGTCGCCGGCGACCAGGCGTTCGACGCACCAGTCGACGAACACGCGGGCGATCATCGCCTCGGTCTTGCGCTCGGCGAGCGTGAACGCGGTGTTCTGGAATTCGATCAGCGGCTTGCCGAAGGCGGTGCGCGCCTTGGTGTATTCGGCGGTGATCTTGACCGCGCGCTCCATCGAAGCGACCGCCCCGATCGCGAGCGACAGCCGCTCCTGCGGCAATTGCTGCATCAGCTGGACGAAGCCGTTGCCCTCCTCATTGCCGAGCAGGTTTTCCGGCGGCACCGTGACATTGTCGAAGAACAGCTCCGAGGTGTCGGACGCGTGCAGGCCGATCTTGTCGAGGTTGCGGCCGCGCCGGTAGCCCTCAGCGCCGGCGGTTTCAACGACGATCAGCGAGATGCCTTTCGCGCCCGGCGCTCCGGTGCGCGCCACCACGATGACGAGATCGGCGGCCTGGCCGTTGGTAATAAATGTCTTCTGGCCGTTGATGACGTAGGAATTGCCCTGCTTCTTCGCCGTGGTCTTGACGGCCTGCAGGTCGGAGCCGGTGCCGGGCTCGGTCATCGCGATGGCGCCGACGATCTCGCCCGACGCTATCTTCGGGAGCCAGCGCTGCTTCTGCTCCTCCGAGCCGTAGTTGACGATGTAGTGCGCGACGATCGCGCTGTGCACGGAAACGCCGGTGGTCAGTTCCGGCACCGTGCTCTCGAGGTCATCGAGCACGGCGGCGTCATAGGCGAAGCTGGCCCCGAGGCCGCCATAGGCCTCCGGCACGCTCGGCAGCAGCGCGCCCATCTCGCCGAGCGCGCGCCAGGCGGAGCGGTCGACCAGCTTCTGCTCGCGCCATTTCTCCGCATGCGGCGCCAGATCCTTGGCGAGGAATTTGCGGAACTGGTCACGGAAGGTGTCCAGCTCATCGGTCATCCAGGACGATCGGTAGTGCATCATTCCCTCGCGCTAAATCAAGAGACCGCCGCCGGCGACGATCACCTGACCACTGATGTAGTTCGATTCCGGTGCGCAGAACAGATAGACCGCGTCCGCCGCCTCTTCCGGCGTGCCGCCGCGGCCGAGCGGGATCATCCGGCCCATCGCCTCCAGCATCTGCGGCTGGACGCCGACCTTGATGTCGCGGCCGGCGACGTCGATGGTCTTCTGCTGGCTCTCGATCGGCTGGGTCAGGCGGGTGTTGATCAGGCCGAATGCCACGCAGTTGACGTTGACCTTGTAGCGCCCCCACTCCTTGCACATCGTGCGCGTCAGCCCGATCAGCGCCGCCTTTGCCGAGGAATAGCTCGCCTGCCCGGCATTGCCATAGAGGCCCGCGATCGAGGAGATGTTGACGACCTTGCGGAACACCTCGCGGCCGGCCTCGGCCTCCTTCTTCGCCATCACCCGGATCGGCTCGGACGCTGCGCGCAGAATCCGGAACGGGGCAACGAGATGGACGTCGAGCATCGCCTGGAACTGCTCGTCCGACATCTTCTGGATCGTCGAGTCCCAAGTGTAGCCTGCATTGTTGACGATGATGTCGAGGCCGCCGAACTGCTCGATCGCGCTACCTACGAAACGATCGGCAAAGCCCGCGTCGACGACGCTGCCATTGACCGCGATCGCCTCGCCACCCATGGCCTTGATTTCGGCGACGACGGCGTTGCCCGGCTCGGCGTCGAGGTCGTTGACCACGACCTTCGCGCCCTCGCTCGCGAGCTTCAGCGCAATCGCGCGCCCGATGCCGCGGCCCGATCCAGAGACCAGCGCGACTTTGCCTTGCAGTTTCGACATGATCTCTCCTACAGCGCGATAACGGCTTCCCCAGCGAGCTTGACCTCGCCGGTCTGATCCTTCGTCGTCAGCGCGAGTTTTGCCCGTTTCTCGCCGCCCTGCTCGATCAGCTCCGTCACTGTGCCCTCGCAGGTCAGCTGGGCGCCGAGTTGGGTGATCGCGGCAAAGCGGGTCGAGAACGAGCGGATGCGCGACGGGCCGACTGCGTCCGTCAACGCCTGGCCGAGATAGCCCATCACGAGCATGCCGTGCGCGAACACGTCCGGGAAGCCGGCCTGCTTGGCGAAGTCGATATCGACATGGATCGGGTTGTGATCGCCGGAAGCGCCGCAATACAGCGCGAGGCGATGCCGGGTGATCGGCGGAAATTCCTTGTGGACGATGCGGTCGCCGACCGACGGGATGCTGCTGCTCATGACGGCCTCGCATTGCGCACCACGATGGTGCGCGAGGTATCGGCGACATGGACGCCGGCCTGGTTGGTGACCGCGGTCTCGACCACGATCAGCGTCATCACCCCGCCCTTCTTGTCGGTCACGCTGGTGACGCGCGGCCGGAACGTCAGGGTGTCGCCGATGACAACGGGCGCGTGATAGTCGAAGCGCTGCTCGCCATGCAGCACGCGGGCGAGATCGATGCCGAGCGCGGTCAGGAACTCGAACGCATCAGGCGCATCCATCATCTCCAGGCAAAACAAATAGGTCGGCGGCACCGGCGCCGCCGTCCCGTTGCGATAGACCGGATTGGTCTCGCCCAGCGTGTCGAGGAAGAAGCGCAGGCGCCCCGGCTCGACGCGCGCAGTCACGGGCGTAAACGTACGCCCGACGGCGGATTGATCGACCATGGCGGCCTCAGGCGCGTTCGTAGAGCGTCACGACGCAGGCGCCGCCGAGGCCGAGATTGTGCTGCAGCCCGAGCCGCGCACCCTCCACTTGCGTCGCAGCGGCGGTGCCGCGCAGCTGCCGCGTCAGCTCGTAGCACTGCGCAAGCCCGGTGGCGCCGAGCGGATGGCCCTTCGACAACAGCCCGCCGGACGGATTGGTGACGATCCTGCCGCCGTAGGTGTTGTCGCCGTCGTCGATGAATTTCGCGGCCTCGCCCTCGCCGCACAGGCCGAGCCCTTCATAGGTGATCAGCTCATTATGGGCGAAGCAATCGTGCAGCTCGACGACGTCGAGATCATCAGGTCCGATACCGGCCGCCTCATAGACCTTCTTCGCGGCATCACGCGCCATGTCGTAGCCGACCACCTGCATCATGTCCGACGCACCGAAGGTCGAGGGCGTATCGGTCGTCATTGCCTGCGCGGCGATGCGGACGCTCTTGTTGAGGCCATGCCGGTCGGCGAACTTCTCCGAGACCAGGATCGCGGCGGCGCCGCCGCAGGTCGGCGGGCATGCCATCAGCCGCGTCATCACGCCGGGCCAGATCACCTGGTCGTTCATCACGTCGTCGGCGGTGACTTCCTTGCGGAACAGCGCCAGCGGATTGTTCTTGGCATGACGGCTCGCCTTGGCGCGCACTTTTGCAAAGGCGGACAGTGGCGTGCCGTACTTGTTCATGTGGCTCAAACCCGCACCGCCGAAATAGCGCAGCGCCAGCGGCACGCCGGGCGCATCGACCAATTTGTCGGCGGCCGCATCGAAATCGTCGAACGCGCTGGGGCGGTCGGTGAACACGGCGCCCAACGCGCCGGGCTTCATCTGCTCGAAGCCGAGCGCCATCACGCAATCGGCCGCGCCCGACTCGATTGCCTGCCGCGCCAGGAACAGCGCGGTCGAGCCGGTCGAGCAGTTGTTGTTGACATTGACGATCGGGATGCCGGTCATGCCGACCGGATAGAGCGCGCGCTGCCCGCAGGTGGAGTCGCCATAGACATAGCCGACATAGGCCTGCTGCACACGGCCGTAATCGAGCCCGGCATCAGTGAGCGCGAGCTTCGCCGCTTCGGCGCCCATCACATGATACGGCGCGTTGGCGCCGGGCTTGACGAACGGGATCATGCCGACCCCGGCAACATAGGTGCGTGACGTCATCGCGTGTCCTCCCGGAAATTACCCACTGGACTATTTATTACCCATGGGTAATATACGGGCACCCTTCCGGAGTCAATGCGACAACAGCCACGCGATGGACGCCCGCTTCCCCCCTTCCAACACCGAGTCGCCCTGGCTGCCGTTCGAGAGCCGGCGCCGCGCCCGCGACGAGAAGCGCGAGGCGGTGCTGCGCGCCGCCGTGCAGCTGTTCCTCGAACAGGGCTATCACCGCGCCACGCTGAACGACGTCGCCAAGCGGCTCAACATCACCAAGCCCGCGCTCTACAATTACTTCCGCGGCAAGGACGAGATCCTGTTCGAGTGCTGGTCGATCGGCCATGAACTCGTCGACGAATGCATTGCCGAGACCTCGGCCGGCGGCGGCAGCGGCCTCGACAAGCTGCGCAAGCTCACCATCCGCTACGCCGAGCTGATGACGACGGACTACGGCAAGAGCCTGGTCCGCTTCGATCTCCGCGATCTCAGCGAGCATAACCGCAAGATCGTGCAGACCGCGAAGCGGCGGATCGACCGCGCCTTCCGCGACTATATCGCTGCCGGCATAGAGGACGGTTCGGTGAAACCCTGCGACCCGAAGCTCGCGGCGTTCGCCATCGCCGGTTCGCTGAACTGGATCGGCCACTGGTTCCAGCCCGGCGGCGAGCTGACCGGACACGCCGTCGCCGAAGAATTCGCGATCCGCCTCACCGAAGGCATCGCCAAAACAACAACGCAAATGACATCAACGCGCGAGACAACAACGCGCAAAGCAGCCGTTCCGGCTGCAGCGAAGGCGGACAAACCGCCTCGCAAGGGAAACGTCGGAAACGCATCAAGGGAGGACGGGAGTGAACATCACACACGGGCTGCGGCGGGCGCCGCAGGTCAATCCAAACGGGCTCGCGGTCGTCTGCGGTGAGCGGCGGCGCAGCTGGCGGGAGGTCGGCACCCGCGTCGCCCGCCTCGCCGCCGCGATCCGCTCGCTTGGCGCAGGCAACGGCGACCGCGTCGCAATCCTGTCGCTGAACTCCGACCGCTATCTCGAGCTGTACCTCGCGGTCGGCTGGGCCGGCGCCGTGATCGTGCCGCTCAACATCCGCTGGTCTCCGATTGAGAACGAAGATGCGCTGCGCGACTGTCGCGCAACGATCCTGTTCGTCGACAAGGCGTTCGCGCCGGTCGGCGTAGCGCTCGCCAAGACCATCGCCGGATTGAAGTTGATCTATGCCGACGAAGGCGAGACGCCCGCCGGCATGGAGAATTACGAGACGCTGATCGCGCGCAGCGATCCTATACCGGACGCGATGCGCACCCGCGACGATCTCGCCGGTATCTTCTACACCGGCGGCACCACCGGCCGCTCCAAGGGCGTGATGCTGAGCCACGGCAATCTGATGGCCAATGCGCTGAATGCGCTCGGCGAAGGCCTGTGGCCGGGCACCTCGATCTACCTGCATGCGGCGCCGATGTTCCACCTCGCCAATGGCGCGGCGATGTATTCGGTGCTGCTGTCCGGCGGATCCAATGTCGTGATCCAGGGCTTTACGCCCGACGGCGTCGCAAGCGCCGTGCAGAAGGAACGCATCACCGACGTGCTGCTGGTGCCGACCATGATCCAGATGTTCGTCGATCACCCGACGCTCGGCACCTACGACCTGTCGTCCCTGAAGCGGATCGCCTACGGCGCCTCCGTCATCAGCGACGCCGTGCTGATGCGCGCCATAAAGGCGCTGCCGCATGTCGAGTTCACCCAGGCCTATGGCATGACCGAGCTGTCGCCGATCGCCACCCTGCTGCACTGGAAGGAGCATATCGGCGACGGCCGCGCCAAGGGACGGCACCGCGGCGCCGGCCGCGCCACGCTCGGCGCCGAGGTCAAGATCGTCGATGCGGAGGACAAGGTCGTGCCGACGGGCACCGTCGGCGAGATCGCGGTGCGCGGCGATATGGTGATGATGGGCTATTGGGAGCGGCCCGAGGAGACCGCGCGCGCCGTGATCGACGGCTGGATGCACACCGGCGACGGCGGCTACATGGACGAGGACGGCTTCCTCTACGTGGTCGACCGCGTCAAGGACATGATCATCTCCGGCGGCGAGAACGTCTATTCGGCCGAGGTCGAGAACGCGCTGGCCCAGCATCCGGCGGTGGCGCAATGCGCCGTGATCGGCATCCCGAGCGAGCGCTGGGGCGAGCAGGTCCACGCCGTCGTGGTGATGAAGAGCGGCGCCAGCGCCACGCCGGAAGAGCTGATGGAGCACTGCAAGACGCTGATCGCCGGCTACAAATGCCCGCGCAGCGTCGACATCACGGCAACTCCGCTGCCGCTCTCCGGCGCCGGCAAGATCCTGAAGCGCGAGCTGCGCAAGCCGTATTGGGAGAACCGCGAGCGGCGCGTCAGCTGATCGCAAGAACCGTACGGCGGGTTAGCCGAAGGCGTAACCCGCCATCCTGGCCGCGTGCGAGACGGCGGGTTACGCTTCGCTAACCCGCCCTACGCAATACATGGCGCCGCGCAGACAGCGGCCGTTGACATCGGAGCTTGCCGCCGATTGGATCAATTCGAGATTCAATCCAGCGAGTTCCGATGTCCACACCTGATACCAACGCCGACGGCAAGCCTCGCCGCCTGATGCACCGCCGCTCCGTCGAATGTCTCGGCTATCTCCGTGACGACGGGCTGTGGGAAGTCGAGGCGCGACTGGTCGATACCAAACCCTATCCGCGGCACGACAAGCATCGCGGCCTGCAGCAGCCCGACGATCCCGTGCACGACATCAGGCTGCGGCTCGCGGTCGACGACACCTTCACGATCCGCGAGACCGGGACCACGATGGCCTCGACGCCCTACCCGTCCTGCCTCGACGTCGAAGGCATCCTGCAGCGCCTGGTCGGCGAACGCATCGGCAAGGGCTGGCGCGAGTTGGTCCGCCGCAAGATCGGCAGGCTGGAGACCTGCACCCATCTCGCCGAGCTGCTCGGCCCGGCGGTGACGACGCTGTTCCAGACCGCGACCTCCGGCAAGGACCCGCAGGGCCGCGGCGCGCTCGATCACCAGCAGGGCGCCACCGAACCGCCGTTCTTCGTCGGCGGCTGCTATTCGTGGCGGCTGGATGGTCCCGTCGTGGCCGAGACATTTCCGCAGTTCGCAACAACGCCTGCCGAGGTGAAGCAGGATTGATGAGATTTGTTTGGCTTCAGCGGACACACAGCTTTACCCCGGCGCGGCTGGGGCGAGCCCATCGATGATGCTGAAGAGCCGGTCGCAGGAAGCCTCAATTGTCTTTTGCGGAGATGTGGCGATGCCGAGCAGCAGACCGGATCGCACTGGCGGCTTGGACGCATACCAGAGCGACAGAGGCGTGGGCGCCAACCCGAACGATGCCATTGCCCTGGCGATCGAGAGGTCGGAGCTCCCGTCCGGCAGGCGCAGGATTGCGGCCAGTCCACCGATCGTCACGTTGTTGGTCCGGGCTCGCAGGCATTTGAGCAACGCGTCGGCTTGCGCTGCATAGACCCGCTTCGTGCGGCGAAGGTGCCGAAGATAGTGACCGTCCCGCACGAACTCGGCGGTCGCGAGTTGCACAGCGGGCCCGGGCGCCGGCGCAAGACACGCAGCAGCTTCGGCAAACCGCGGCGCCAGAGATGGCGGCGCAACGACGAAGCCCAACCGCAAGGCCGGGGTCAAGGTCTTGCTGAACGATCCGATGTGAATGACACGCCCGGCGCGATCGAGCGAAGCGAGCGCCGCCGTGGCCCTGCCCTTCAACTGAAGCTCGCTCAGATAGTCATCCTCGATCACCCACACCCGCTCCTGCGCGGCCCAGTCGAGCAGGCGCGAGCGTCTGGCAAGCGAGAGCGTGAAGCCGAGCGGTGCCTGTTGTCCGGGAGTTACGACCACCAGTGCGGCGCCAGGGGCGTGTTCCAGGCCGTAACTGACGTCGATGCCGTCAGCATCAATCGGGATCGGTGCAATCGACAACCGTGCAACCTCGAGGCCGTGCCGGGTAAAGGGAAAGCCCGGATCCTCCATCCAGACTTTCTTCTGTTCGAGGCCGAGAACACGGAGTGTCAGCCCAAGGCCGCTGCTGAAACCTCCTGTGATGAAGACCTGGGAGGCCGTGCACGCGATCCCGCGCGCCAACGCAAGGTACGCCGCGATCTCGCGCCGCAATTCCAATTCGCCACGCGGATCCGGGTATAGGGCCGGCGCGCTCATTCCTGCGCGAACCGCCTGCGTGTGGATCCTCGAGAATAATTTGGCCGGAAATGTCGCCTGCGCCGGTACGCCCATCTGGAAAATGGCAGGCCCCGCAGTGAGCTCCTGGTACATCTCCATGAACGAGCCGTGGTCGGGCGCCTCTTCCTGTACAATTGTGCGGGAAGAAGGCCGATCCGCGACATGCGTTCCGGTCGCGCGTGACGCGACGATCAGCTGCGCAGAGGAAAGCCTCTCGTAGGCAGCGCGCACGGTGCCTCGCGCAACGCCAAGCTGAGCCGCGAGGTCCTGCCAGGAAGGCAGACGCGCGCCGGGGGCGAGCACGCCGCTCTCGATAGCGGCGCCGATTCCTCTGCGTATCTGCTCCGCCAGTGGTGTCTTCGCGGATCGATCCAGTTCCAGTCGCAAGGGCCCGGCCATAGCCCCTGGTACACGATTTTTGCCGGTTCTTGGTACTTTTTTATGGACTAGAGCGGAGGCACCTATGGGCGGAAAGGAGAGCACCGACCATGCAAATACCCTCCATCCTCGCCGCCTGTGCCGCCCTCGCCATCGCCGCGGCAACGCCTGCCTTCGCCGATGAAACGGGCCAGACGGTCACGCCGACCTTCCAGCAGCCGATCACCAACATTCCGGGCAAGTCGCTGATCGCTGTCGTCGTCGACTATGCGCCGGGCGCAGCGTCGCCTCCGCATGTCCACGCCAAGTCGGCTTTCATCTTCGGCTACGTGTTGTCTGGCGAAATTGAATCGCAGGTCAATGACGGACCGACGCGAGTCTATCGCACCGGCGAAAGCTTCTACGAGACGCCGGGTTCCCGCCATCCCGTCAGCCGCAATGCCAGCAAGACCACGCCCGCAAAGCTGCTTGCCGTGTTCGTCGTCGACACCGACGACAAGCAACTGACCACTCCCGTCAATAAGAACGATCGTTAAGGAGCCCATCATGAGCATGCGTCTCGATTACAACCGCATTGCACCGGCCGGCGTCAAAGCCCTGGGCGGAGTCTACGGCTATGTCTTGCAGAGCAACCTGCCCGCCACGCTGATCACTCTCGTCTATCTGCGCGTATCCCAGATCAACAACTGCGCCTATTGCCTCGACATGCACACGCGCGACCTGCTCAAGAGCGGGGTGAAGACCGAAAAACTGGCACTGCTGCAGGCATGGGCGGAAGCGGGCGATCTCTTCGACGAACGCGAACGCGCTGCCCTCGCCTGGGCCGAAACGGTGACCCGCGTCGCCGATACCGGCGTGCCGGATCAGGCTTACGAGGCTGCCCGCGCGGTCTTCGATGAACGCGAGCTCGTCGACCTGACCATCGCGATCAGCCTGATGAATGCGTACAATCGCATGGCGATCAGCTTCCGGAACACCCCGCAAGCTGCGATGCGAATGCCGGCTTGATCATGATCGAAGATATGCAGAGAGGAGCCCTGCAAATGACCGATATTTCCGGCGTCAAGATTCCCGATAGCAAGCTGGCGCGGGAAGCAGCCGAGCTGGTGCGTCAGTACGAGAACGAGATGTTGTTCAACCATTCGGTTCGCGTCTATGTGTTCGGCGCCATGAAGGGAATCCGCCAGAAGCTGAAATTCGATTCCGAACTGCTCTATGTTGCGGCACTGTTCCACGATCTCGGCCTGGTCGATCACTATCACACCGAGACGAAACGGTTTGAGGTCGACGGTGCCGACGCTGCGCGCGAATTTCTCCGCGTGCGCGGCATCGCGGAACCAGAGGCCGATCTGGTGTGGGAAGCGATTGCGCTCCACACCACCCCCGGCATTCCACAATACATGCGACCGGAAATCGCGCTCACGAACGCAGGCGTTTTGGTCGATGTGGTGGGCGTTGGATATGACGACTACACGCCAGAGCAACGCCAGCAGGTGATCGCCGCATTTCCGCGCGGTGATTTCAAGAACGAGTTTCTTGAGATACAGACTTGCTCGGCCTTGAAGAAGCCCCAGACCACGTTCGGAACCGTCAATTTCGATTACATCGAAGATCGCGATCCGACATTCCGGAAACCGAATGCATGTGTTCGCATCCGCAACACTCCCTGGCAAAGCTGAGCTCTCTCGAGCCACCTGGATCAAGACCCCGCCTAAGCTGACATTCCCAGCGACGCGTGGATGTCGCCTCCTGATCCAGATGCCCGGCACGATAACCCGGTCGTGACGCCTCGGCCGCAGCCCGCGTGATACTCTGCGAAGGGCAATCAGGAGGTGAGCGTGGAGAAATACGGCGCCGGGCCGATCGTCGTCTCCGACTATGACCCCAACTGGCCCGCCTTGTTCGCGCAGGAGCGCACGCGGATCGCGCAGGCTCTCGGCGCGTTCGCATCGGCCATCGAGCATGTCGGCAGCACGGCCGTTAAAGGTCTCCCGTCGAAGCCCATCATCGACCTGCTGGTCGGCGTCCGCAGCCTCGATGAGGCCGGGCAACGTTGCATCAAGCCGCTCGAGGCGCTCGGCTACATCTACATGCCGGACTACGCGTCGTGGATCCCCGGCGAGCTGTTCTTCCGCAAGGGACCTCCGGGTCCGTGGACCCACCATCTGCATATGATGGAGCCGTCCCATCCGCGTTGGGAAGCACGCCTGGTGTTTCGCGATTATCTGCGCGCGCACCGCGAGGCGGCCCGCGCCTACGCTGACATCAAGCGGGCCCTCGCCGCCTCCTCAAAAGACGACATCGAAGCCTATCGAACCGGCAAGGATGCATTCGTCCAGGAGAACATGGCCAAGGCACGTGCATGGCGCGCCGCGGCACGAGACCAATAGCACAAGCGGACCGCGGCAAGCCTGCACGTTCGTCGCTAAAGAAGAACTTCGCAATCGGCCGCTGCGCCAAGCAGCCCTGCATCGCGATGGGTTGATCCGTCCTGCGCGCTAACGTAGTCGTCCGGCATGAACAAACATGCGGCCCGCCCCAAGATGGCGGCCCTTCCTGACAAGAAAGCCATTCTGCTCGGGGTCGCATGCGGTCTCGGCGCGGCGCTTTGCTGGGCTCTCGGCTTCGTGGCGACCCGGCACGGCCTCAAGGTCGGGTTCACGCCTGTGGACCTCTTGATGCATCGCTTCCTGTGGTCGGGCATCGTGTTCATCCCGCTCGTTGTGCGCGCCGGCCTGAAAGACCTCTGCGGCATCGGATGGGGCCGCGGCATGGCGCTGATGATGCTGGGCGGGCCGGTGATGTCGCTCATCAGCTATGCCGGCTTCGTGTTCGTGCCCCTCGGCCATGGCAGCGTGATCCAGCCTTCCTGCGCGACGCTGGGCGGACTGTTTCTGGCGGTCGTCCTGCTGAAGGAACAGATCTCGTCCTCCCGGGTCGCCGGCGCCGTCGTCATCGTGATCGGGCTTGCGGTGATCGGGAGCGAGTCGATCGGCCATATGGGATTGAGCGCAGTGATGGGCGATCTGATCTTTGTCACGACCGGATTGATGTTTGCAGGCTTCGCCACGCTGGTACGCTATTGGCGCGTGTCCGCGTTCTCGGTGGCGACCGTCATCAGCGTGCTATCGCTCTCGCTGTTTCCACTGTATGCCGCCTCAGGCGGGCTCGCGCGCGATGCGGCCATCGGCCTGGACGAGAATGCGCTGCAAGCCGTCGCCCAGGGCATCCTGGCCGGGCCCGCAGCCATGTATTTGTTCGCGCTGTCGATCCAGCGGCTCGGCGTAGCCCGCGCCGCCGTATTTCCTGCGACCGTGCCGGTGCTCACCTTGCTGCTGGGATGGCTGCTGATTGGCGAGCCGCCGACCACGCTGCAGGCGGCCGGATTGGTTACGGTATTGGCCGGGTTCTACCTCGCGCAACGCCAGAGCTAGTCTAGACGGTTTCCGGACCCGCCGACGGCCTTCGCCCAGTGGGCGCCGGCCGCGCGCCGCGTCAGGAAATCCGCAGCCCGGTGAGCGCAAGGCTCAACGCCTTGAGCCGCTTGCGCGCCTCGGCGTCATAGGCTTGCGCATGGGCACGCGCCTCGCGCTTGCCGTCGAAGAACAGCCCGCTCCTGCCGGCGACGTCGTCATCCTGGACCAGCCGCAGGATGGCGTCGCCGCCCTGCTCGACGGTCGAGATCGGCGTCGCGCCGCTGGCGCGCACCATCGTGGTGTTCATGTAGGTCGCCGGGTGCAGCGAATTGACGGTCACGCCGCTCCCTTCGAGCTCCGCGGCGAGGTCGATGGTGAACATGATCTGCGACAGCTTGCTCTGCGCATAGGCGCGGGCGCCGCTATAATTCTTCGTGATCATCACGTCGCCGAAATCGATCGGGTGCTGGCCGAGCGAGGCGACATTGACGATGCGCGCCGGCGTGCTGGCCTTGAGCCGCGGCAGCAAGAGATGCACGAGCAGGAAGCCGGCGAGATAGTTCACCGCAAAGCGCAGCTCATGGCCGTCCTTGCTGGTCTGCCGCGCCGGCCCGTCGTTCTGCGAGCCGATGCCGGCATTGCTGACCAGAACATCGAGGCGCTCCTGGTCGTCGAGCACCAGCTGGGCGAACTCGCGGACCTCGGCAAGCGAGGACAGATCAGCCTGATAGAACATCGGCTCGCGGCCGGAGACCCGCTTGATCTCGTCGGCGAGGGTCTGCGCCCGCTTGGTATCGCGGCCATGGATCAGGACCCGGGCGCCAGCGGCGGCCAGCTTCATCGCCACGTAGCGGCCGACGCCATCGGTGGAACCGGTGATCAGCACGGTCTTGCCTGCCATATTCATGGACATCGCCCTTCGCTCTTTCGCCCAGCGCTGCGACTAAAGATAAATGCACAGCCTGGACTTTGCCATGGCATGCCGCAGCGCGATCAACCCCAAAACGGCGCCGAAATGGCCGCCCACGGCCCTCGTCCGTGGCCGCAAGTGTACAGTCTGTCGCGCGGCCTGCGGTCGCGCGGCGCCGCGCCGCGCCTCAACGTGAACACGTTCTGATATCGTCGGGATGAACGACAAGGCCAGGATCGGCAAGGATCGGCAAGGGTTGGCAAGAGTCGGCAAGAATCGGAATGTCCTCGACCATTCCAGACGGGTTCTCGCGGAAGGCTCCCTCGCTGGAGCCGTTCGGCATGCTCCTGCTATTCGCGGTGCTGACCGCGCTGCCGATCATCCTGACCGTTCGTCTGGTTGAGCTTGCACTCGTGCTGCCCGCGCTCAGCCTGGTGTTGTTCGCGGAGGCAGCCATTGCCGCGCTTGCGGCGCGCGTGATCCACATGCGTGCGAGCGTGGCGAACCTCACGCTGTGGGATTTTGCCGGCGCATTCACCTTCATGGGGTGTGCGGCGGCGATCCTCGGCGAGCCGGATCAGGCGGCGCTGTTCTTCGAGGAACAGGCCGCGCTGCGTCCGGTGTAGAGCATGATCCGGAAAAGTGCGAAGCGGTTTTCCGAAAAGATCACGCTCAAATAAGAACAAAGCACGATGAATCCAATCTGATTTCATCGCGCTTTGACCGTAAATCCCAGGCCGGGCCCCTCTGGCAGCCACAAGCTGCGATGTCGGACTGGAACTCAGTTGGAGTGGCCCTGCTTCGGCCCGCGACGCGGACACGCGCCGTGGTGGGTTTGCTGTCCGCAGGACGGCAACATCCGGTTTCGTCGAAACGGTCCACTCCCCGACCTCAAGGGGAGCATTGCTCATGTCCGAACTGTTTTCACTCGACGCCCTCAGCGCGTTGCTGCAAGTCGTCGTCATCGACCTCGTGCTGGCCGGCGACAACGCCGTCGTGATCGGCCTCGCCGCGGCCGGTCTGCCGGCGAAGCAACGCGGCAAGGCGATCCTGATCGGCATCGCTGCTGCGACGCTGCTGCGCATCCTGTTCGCCCTGCTCACCACGCAATTGATGCAGATCGTCGGCCTGCTGCTGGCCGGCGGCATCCTGCTGCTATGGGTGTGCTGGAAGATGTGGCGCGAGCTACGCGCCACCGCGCATGAGACGACGGCCGAGCATGCCGCCGATGGCGCGGAGGGACAACGCAAGACGCTGTGGCAGGCCACGACCCAGATCATCGTTGCCGACGTCTCGATGTCGCTCGACAACGTGCTGGCGGTTGCGGGCGCGGCGCGCGAGCAGCCGATCGTGCTGGTGTTCGGCCTTGCGCTCTCGATCGCGATGATGGGCGCGGCCGCGACCTTCATTGCAAAACTGCTGCAGAACCACCGCTGGATCGCCTATGTCGGCCTCGCCGTGATCCTCTATGTCGCCGTCGACATGACCATTCGCGGCGCATCCGAGATCGCGAAGGTCGCGCCGGCCTGATCGCTATGAATGTCGGCGGATCTTCACCTCTCCCTTGGGAGAGGTCGGCGCGCAGCGCCGGGTGAGGGGTTACGGTCTCTCATGAGCGCCACCGCCCCTCACCCGATTTGCTGCGCAAATCGACCTCTCCCCATCGGGGAGAGGTGAACCGAGAGTTCGTCGGACGGGTTTAAACTCAAGAACGCTTAGTGGATTTCCGCCGAGCGCTTCAGTGCATCCTTCAGCTTCTCGAGCGTGAAGTCCTTGCTGCGCGCGATGTCCAGGATCGGGGTCTCGCGGCGGCCGCAGAGTTCAGCGGCCTCGGGCAGGTTTGCCGCGATCTCATAGGGGATCACGATCGCGCCGTGGCTATCGGCGTGGATCAGATCGTCGGAGCGGACCGTCATGCCGGCGACACGGACCTCGCCGCCAAAACTTTCGGCATGCACCCAGGCGTGCGACGGACCGATCGAGCCGGCCAGCGCCTGGAAGCCCGGCGCCCATTGCGGGATGTCGCGGATCGAGCCGTCGGTGATGACGCCGAGGCAGCCGAGCGCCTTGTGCACGGCGCTCTGCACCTCGCCCCAGAACGCGCCGTAGCCGACGTCGGGACCATCGATGTCCTGGATCACGGAGATGCGCGGACCAAAGCCGGTGCCGACATATTCGTAATATTCGATGCGGCGCTTCGACTGCTCCTCGGCCGAGAGGCCGGACTTCAGCACCGAGCGGATCGCGACCGTGCGCGCGTAACCGACGATCGGCGGCAACGTCGGGAACGGGCAGACCAGCGGCTTCACGGTGTAGCCGATCAGACGGCGCTCCGGCGCGACGATCTCCATCGCATTGCAGATCGTCGGCGTGTCGTAGCGCGCCAACGCCTCGAGGACGGACGCGGGCAGCGGGGCGGAAGCGGATGTCGTCACGGCGTTTCTCTCCTGATTTTTGGCGTTCGCTGGGCCGCCTCAGCCTATAGCCGAGATCGCAGGCGAACCCAACCGAGGCACGCTCATGGCTGATATTTGGGAGAAGAGGACGCAGTCACATTCCATCACCGTCACCCCCGCGCAACGGCGAAGCCGTTGTCGCTGGAGGAGCGCGGAACGCGCGTCTCGAAGGGTCGACGGCCCGGCGGGTGGCCGTGCATCCTTCGAGACGCGCTGCGCGCTCCTCAGGATGACGGATTACGCAGGCCTCAATGCAGATGCGTCGGACGATCGTCGTTGTCAGCATCCGCGACCGGTGCCGCATAAGGAGCCGCAGGTGACGCCGGCACCGGCGCGCTTGCGCCTTGCGTCTGCGCCGCAAGCTGGCGCTCCTGGTCGCGATACGATTTCCAGCCCCAGGGCAGGCTGATCAAATAGGCCACCGAACCCGCCGACAGGATGTGCCAGGGATAGCCGATCAGCAGCGCGACGAAGAACACCACCGACACGAACACCGGCAGCACCATCTCCGGCGGCACGCGCATCTTCACGGTCTTGCCGGAGAACACCGGCAGCCGCGACACCATCAGGAAGGCGATCAAGAGCGTGTAGAACGCCGTCAACGTCGCCGGCGGCATCGGCACGCCGAGGAAGGCGAGATAGATCGGCAGCAGCACCGTGATCGCACCGGCCGGCGCCGGCACACCCGTGAAGTAATTGGCGGCGAAGGCCGGCTTGTTCGGGTCGTCAATCGAGGCGTTGAAGCGCGCCAGGCGCAGGCCGCCGGAGATCGCGAACACCATCGCGGCGATCCAGCCGCCATTGTTCAATTCATGCAGCTGCCAGAAATACAGGATCAAACCTGGCGCGACGCCGAAATTGACGAAGTCGGCGAGGCTGTCGAGCTCGGCGCCGAATTTCGACTGGCCCTTGATCATGCGGGCGACGCGGCCGTCGATGCCGTCGAGGATCGCGGCGAACACGATGGCGGCAACCGCCAGCTCCATCCGCCCTTCCGTCGACAGCCGGATCGCAGTCAGGCCGGCGCAGATTGCCAGCAGCGTGATCATGTTGGGCACGAGCATCCGCACCGGGATCGGGCGGAACCGGCGGCGGCGAGACTCGGTGGAGTTGGGATCAAAGGGCATCATGGTCTTGCAATATAGCAAGCAAGGCCCGGCTCCGCCATTGGCGCCGGAACCACCTGATCGGCCTGCCGAAACAGAGTTAATCGGCGCGGTAGGTGCGGCCCGGGTCAGCGTTGCGGAAATCCGCCAGAATCGTCTCGCCGGCCACCGCGGTCTGCCCCTCGGAGACCAGCGCCTTGGTGCCCTCGGGCAGGTAGACGTCGAGCCGCGAGCCGAAGCGGATCAGGCCAAAACGCTCGCCGGCGCCGATCGATTGGCCTTCCTTGACGAAGCAGACAATGCGGCGCGCCACGAGGCCGGCGATCTGAACCACGCCGATGCGTCCGTTGGCGCCCGAGATGACCAGCGAGTTGCGCTCATTGTCCTCGCTCGCCTTGTCGAGCTCGGCATTGATGAAGGCGCCGGGCCGGTAGGCGATGCGGTCGATGCGGCCGGCCACCGGGCTGCGGTTCACATGGCAGTTGAACACGCTCATGAACACCGAGACCCGCGGCAGCGGCTTGTCGCCGAGGCCGAGCTCGGCCGGCGGCAGCGCCTGCACCACCATCGAGACGCGACCATCGGCCGGCGACACCACGATGCCGTCGCGCAGCGGCGTCACGCGGACGGGATCGCGGAAGAACAGCGCGCACCAGACCGTGAGCAGCGTCCCGATCCAGCCCAGCGGGGTCCAGATCCAGAACAGGATCAGGCTCGCCAGGGCGAAGCCACCGATGAACGGATAGCCCTCCGGGTGGATCGGCGGGATCTGCGCGCGGATGGAATTGGCGATCGACATCAGAGCTCGCTTGCGTTTCCCCGCCCCGTTTGGCGGGAGAGGCCTAAAGCGCGATGAGATGGGGTCGAAGCGTCATCGCGCTTTAGTTCATTGTTTAAGCATGATCTTTTCGGAAAACCGCTTCGCACTTTTCCGGATCACGCCCTAAATCGACTATTCCGCGGCGGTCGGCAAGGGTTTCTCACCCGCGTCAGGGGTGGAATCATCAGACGAACCGGTGACTACGGGCGGCAGGCGATTCGGCGCGCTGCCATCGTCATCGACCTGGGCGAGCCGTTCGCGGGCCTCCTCGGCCTCGCGCTGCCGGTTCCACATGCTGGCGTAGAGGCCGCCCGAGGCCAAAAGCCGCGCATGGGTGCCGCGCTCGGCGATCCGACCCTGGTCCAGCACGATGATCTCGTCGGCGCCGACGATGGTCGACAGCCGGTGCGCGATCACCAGCGAGGTGCGGTTGCGCGAGACCCGCTCCAGCGCGCCCTGGATCTCGTGCTCGGTGTGGCTGTCGAGCGCCGAGGTCGCCTCGTCGAGCACCAGGATCGGCGGCGCCTTCAAGACGGTGCGCGCAATCGCGACGCGCTGCTTCTCGCCGCCGGAGAGCTTCAAGCCGCGCTCGCCGACCTGCGTCTCGTAACCCTGCGGCGACATCCGGATGAAGCCGTCGATCTGCGCCAGCCGCGCCGCCTCCTCGACCTCGTCGTCGCCGGCATCCCAGCGGCCATAGCGGATGTTGTAGCGGATGGTATCGTTGAACAGCACGGTGTCCTGCGGCACCATGCCGATCGCCGACCGCAGCGAGGCCTGCGTCACATTCTTGATGTCCTGGCCGTCGATCAGGATGCGGCCGCTCGAGACATCGTAGAGCCGGAACAGGAGCCGCGAGATCGTCGACTTGCCGGCGCCGGAGGGACCGACGATCGCGACCGTCTTGCCGGCCGGCACCTCGAAGCTCAGGCCTTTCAGGATCTGGCGGTCGGGCTCATAGGCGAAGCGGACATCCTCGAAGCGCACGCTGCCTGTGGACACCACGAGCGGCTTGGCGCCCGGCACGTCCTTCACCTCGGGATCGCGTGCCAGCACGTCGAACATCTTCTCGATGTCGATGATCGCCTGCTTGATCTCGCGATACACCATGCCCATGAAATTCAGCGGCTGGTACAGCTGGATCATCATCGAGTTGATCAGCACGAAATCGCCGACGGTGTGGGTGCCGTTGCGGATGCCGAACGCGCACATCAGCATGGTCGCGGTCAGCCCCGCGGTGAAGATGATCGCCTGCCCGGTGTTGAGCACGGCGAGCGAGGTGTAGGTCTTCACGCTCGCCTGCTCGTAGCGCTCCATCGAGCGGTCGTAGCGCCTGGCCTCGCGCTCCTCGGCGCCGAAATACTTCACCGTCTCGTAGTTGAGCAGCGAGTCGATCGCCTTGGTGTTGGCCTCGGTGTCGGAATCGTTCATCTTGCGGCGGATCTCGATCCGCCACTCGGTCGCAATGTAGGTGTAGTACATGAACACGACGACCGTGATCAGCACCGCGAGCACATAGCGCCAGTCGAACTGCCAGAGCAGCACCGCCGCCAGCAGCGCGACCTCGACGATGGTCGGGATCAGCTGCAGGATCACCATCCGCACGATGGTCTCGATGCCGGAGCGGCCGCGCTCCAGCACGCGGGTCAGGCCGCCGGTCTTGCGCTCGAGATGGAAGCGCAGCGACAGCTCGTGCATGTGCACGAAGGTGATGTAGGCGAGCCGCCGCACCGCGTGCATCGCGACGCGGGCGAAGATGCCGTCGCGCCACTGCGTCAGCACCGCCATGATGATGCGCACCGCGCCGTAGCTGATCGTCATCAGCACCGGCGAGGCGATCAGCCAGACCATCCAGTTCGAGGTCGCGACCGGCGCCGAACCCGTGCCGTTCAGCGCATCGATCGCCCATTTGAAGGTGAACGGAACCGACAGCGTCGCGAGCTTGGCGAACAGCAGCAGCACCACCGACCAGATCACGCGCATCTTCAAATCGGCGCGATCGCCGGGCCAGATATAGGGCCAGAGATGAACGAGAGTGCCGAGCAGCGTCCCCCTCTCGGCGGCTGGCGTCGTGGCCGTGGGCTGATCGGCCGCGGTCACAGTCTGTTGCGGCGGCACCATCAGGAGCCCGCTCTTGCCGTCATGGCGCGGCGGTCCGCGGCCACATCTTTTCCACGATTTACCATTGTGCCCGTCATATAGATCGTTTCAACGTGGCGTACAGGCTTATGGCGAAAATTGTTCGCGATTCGCGGGAATTTACGGGATTTTTGGCCCTCAATGCCCATATGCGAGTCTTGACCCTGTTTACGCTGCAGTGCCACAAGGATCGTATGAACCAAATCAAGACTGTCTGTGTTTATTGCGGCTCCGGCCCCGGTAACAATCCCCGCTTCATCGAAGCTGCCATCGCGCTCGGCAAGGCCTTTGCCGAAAACAACGTGCGCCTGGTCTACGGCGGCGGCTCGATCGGCCTGATGGGCGCGGTCGCCAAATCCACCCTCGATCATGGCGGCTCCGTCACCGGCATCATTCCGGAATTCCTGCGGGCGCGCGAGAATGCGCTGACCTCGATTCAGGAGATGATCGTCACCCCCGACATGCATGAGCGCAAGCGGCTGATGTTCGAGCGCTCGGATGCGTTCGTCGCACTGCCCGGCGGCATCGGCACGCTGGAGGAGTTGGTCGAGCAACTGACCTGGCAACAGCTCGGCCGTCACTCCAAGCCGATCCTGCTCGCCAATATTGATGGATTCTGGGAACCCCTGCTCTCGCTGCTGAGCCACATGCGCACGACCGAGTTCATCCGCGCGACGCTTCCGATCAACGTGCTGATGGCCGACCGCGTCGACGAGATTTTGCCGCGGCTGCGTTCCGCCGTCGCCGGCAAGCCGGCAGCCGCGAAGGAGCTCGCGCCCGAAGTGGCGCGGCGGCTGTAGGCGTTCACCACGCCTTCAGCTCCATCACCGTCATACCGAGGAGCGCGGAACGCGCGTCTCGAAGCATGCACGGCCCGGCTGGTGGCCGTCTATCCTTCGAGGCTCGCCCAGCGGCGCAATTTGCGCCGCAAGGCTCGCACCTCCAGCGACAAAGGCGAAGCCTTTGCGCGGGGATGACGGGTTCAACAGCTTCACCGCGTATCGAGGCCCTACTCGCTTGGAAACGTCACGGCCTCGATGCGATTGCCGTCGGGGTCGAGGATGAAGGCGGCGTAGTAGCGCACGCGGTCGTGCGGGCGCAGGCCCGGGGGACCATCGGAGAGGCCGCCTGACGCCAGCGCGGCGGCATGGAAGGCATCGACCTCGGCGGTGGTTTTCGCCCGCAGGCAGATATGCGTGCCGCTCTCATGCGCGACCTGCGCCATCGTGGCGCGCAGATTGATCCAGAATTCCGGATAGGCCTTGCCGAAGCCGATCGTCGCCGGCCGCGTGACGAGACGGTTCAGGCCGAGCGCGGCCAGCGTCGGCTCATAGAACCGCGCGGCGCGCTCGAGGTCGCGGACGCCGACGGAGACGTGGTCTATCATCTGCTCTCCTTCCCGTCATTGCGAGCGAAGCGAAGCAATCCATCGCGCCGCAAGCTGAGACATGGATTGCTTCGTCGCTATCGCTCCTCGCAATGACGATTGCGGTACCACTTGCGCGCAAACCTCACGCCTGCGCGCCCGACTTCACCAGCTTGTAGAACACCGAATCCATCAGCGCCTGGAACGAGGCGTCGATGATGTTGGGCGAGACGCCGACCGTGGTCCAGCTCTCGCCAGTCTCGTCCTCGCTTTCGATCAGCACGCGCGTGACCGCCTCGGTGCCGCCATTGAGGATACGCACGCGGTAGTCGATCAGCTTCAGGCCATCGATGTATTTCTGGTACTTGCCGAGATCCTTGCGCAGCGCCACGTCGAGCGCATTCACCGGGCCGTTGCCCTCGGCGGCCGAGATCAGCCGCTCGCCGTCGACGTCGACCTTCACCACCGCGAGCGCCACCGTGACGCGCCGGCCGTTGGCGTTATAGCGCTGCTCGACATTGACATCGAACTGCTCGACCTTGAAATATTCCGGCACCTTGCCGAGCGTGCGACGCGCCAACAGGTCGAATGAGGCATTCGCCGATTCATAGGCAAATCCCGCGGCCTCGCGCTCCTTCAGCTCCTCGACCAGGCGCGTCAGCCGCGGATCGCCCTTGTCGTAGACGATGCCGGCGCGGTCGAGCTCGGCCATCACATTTGAGCGGCCGGCCTGGTCCGACACCAGCACCTTGCGGTGGTTGCCGACGGAATCCGGCAGCACGTGCTCATAGGTCTGCGGATCCTTCATGACAGCGGAGGCATGGATGCCGGTCTTGGTGACGAAGGCGCTCTCGCCGACGTAGGCAGCATGGCGGTTTGGCGCGCGGTTCAGCATGTCGTCGAGCGTGCGCGACACCTTCATCAGCGTCGCCATCTTCTCCGTGGTGACGCCGATCTCGAACTTGTCGGAAAACTCCTGCTTCAGCTTCAACGTCGGGATCAGCGAGCATAGATTGGCGTTGCCGCAGCGCTCGCCGAGGCCGTTGAGCGTGCCCTGGACCTGTCGTGCGCCGGCGCGCACCGCGGCGAGCGAATTGGCCACCGCCTGCTCGGTGTCGTTATGGGCGTGAATACCGACATGAGCGCCGGGCACCTGCCTGACGACATCGCCGACAATGGTCTCGATCTCGTGCGGCATGGTCCCGCCATTGGTGTCGCACAGCACCACCCAGCGCGCACCGGCCTCATAGGCCGCCGTCGCGCAGGCAAGTGCATAGTCGCGGTTCTCCTTGTAGCCGTCGAAGAAATGCTCGCAATCAACCATCACCTCGCGGCCCAATGCCTTCGCGGCCGCGACGCTGTCGCGGATCGAGGCGAGGTTCTCCTCGTTCGTGGTCTCGAGCGCGACGCGGACCTGGTAGGCCGAGGATTTTGCCACGAAGCAGATCGCGTCCGCCTTGGCCTCGAGGATACCGGCGAGCCCCGGATCGTTGGACGCCGAGCGGCCCGGCCGCCGCGTCATGCCGAACGCGGTGAAGCGCGCATGATCGAAGGCAGGCTTCTTGCTGAAGAACTCGGTGTCGGTCGGATTGGCGCCGGGATAGCCGCCCTCGACATAGTCGATGCCGAGCGCGTCGAGCATGCCCGCGATCACCTGCTTGTCCTGCAGCGTGAAGTCGACGCCATTGGTCTGCGCACCGTCGCGCAGCGTGGTATCGAACAGATAGAGGCGTTCGCGGCTCATGCGTGGCCTCCTGGCACGGCAACGCCGTCGAGCGTCTTCTGCATCGTGGTGTTGGCGAGCCATTCGTCGTTGATGGTGACCGTATTGCGCTGCTGCGCGACGTAGCCGCGCTTGCGGAAGAATTCGAGCGCGGTGTCGCTGGCATCGACCTTCAGGGCCTTGCTGCCGCGAGCACTCGCAATCTTCTCCAGCGCATCGCACAGCGCGCTGCCTGCACCCTGCCCGATCGCGCTCGGATGCACATAGAGCATGTCGATGTGATCGGCCCCCTTCAACGAGGCGAACCCGACCGGCGCGCCCTGCAATGTCGCGATCAGGGTCAGCTGCCCGGCGAGCTTCTTGCCGAAGGCCTCCTCGTCATCGGCGGCCATCGCCCAGGCTTCCTGCTGCGCCTCGCTGTAATCGTCGCCGGTCAGGTCCATGATCGACGCCGCGAAGATCGCCGCCAGCAGCGGCGCGTCGTCAGGCAGATACGGGCGCAACGCGGGTGCGGATCGGCTCATCGCGCAACCTCCCAGGTCGTGATCGGCTTTCCTTCGGCATCCTTGCCGTCCTTGATCGCGACGCCCATCGCGGCGAGCTGATCGCGGATCCGGTCGGATTCCTTGAAATCCTTGCGCGCACGCGCCGCGGAGCGCTCGGCGATCAGCGCCTCGACCGCTGCGGCATCGACGCCGCTGGCCTGCTCCTTGCGTCCCTTCCACGACGCCGCGCTCTCGGCGAGGAAGCCGAGCAACCGCAGCGAGCCGGCAAATTCCTTGCGGGCCGCTTCACTGCTCGCGGCAGCATTCCGCAAACTGTGCAGCACGGCCATGGCCTGCGCCGTGTTGAGGTCGTCGTAGAGCGCCTCGACCATCGCCGGCGACGGCGCGCCGGACTCGGCGTCGGCCGCGACCGCATACCAGTCGTCGAGCGTCCGTGCGGCTTCCTCCGCACTCTTCAGCGTCCAGTCGAGCGGCGACCGGTAATGCGTTCTCAGCATGCTGAGCCGCAGCACCTCGCCCGGCCAATCGGCCAAGAGATCGCGGATCGTGAAGAAGTTGCCGAGCGACTTCGACATCTTCTCGCTTTCGATCTGCAGGAAGCCGTTGTGCATCCAGACATTGGCCATGCGGTCGGTATGGAACGCGCAGCAAGTCTGCGCGAGCTCGTTCTCATGGTGCGGGAACACCAGGTCGATGCCGCCGCCATGGATGTCGAACTTCTCACCGAGATGCTTCCAGGCCATCGCCGAGCACTCGATGTGCCAGCCGGGCCGGCCCTCGACGGCAATGCCTGCCGGTGACGGCCAGGACGGCTCGCCCGGCTTCGACGGCTTCCACAGCACAAAGTCGGTGTTGTCGCGCTTGTAAGGCGCGACATCGACGCGGGCGCCCGCGATCATCTCGTCGAGCGAACGCTTCGACAGCGCGCCGTAGCGCGGCAGCGTGGAATTGGCCGCGTTCATCGCCTGCGGCGAGAACAGCACGTGATCCTCGGCGACATAGGCAAAGCCGCCGGCGACCAGCTTCTCGATGATCGCGCGCATCTCCGGGATATGCTCGGTCGCGCGCGGCTGCACGGTCGGCGGCAAGCAGCCGAGCGCTGCGACGTCGTCCTGATATTGCTGATAGGTCAGCTCGGTGACCTTGCGGATCGCCTCGTTCAGGGGCACGCCGGGATAGTCCCGCGCGGCCCGAACGTTGATCTTGTCGTCGACGTCGGTGACGTTGCGGACATAGGTGACGTGGCCGGCGCCGTAGCGATGGCGCAGCGCGCGGAACAGCACGTCGAAGACAACAGCCGCCCGGCCGTTGCCGATATGGGCGAAGTCGTAGACCGTCGGTCCGCAGGCATACATGCGGACGTTATCGGCATCGAGCGGCACGAACGGCCGCTTCTCCCGGGTCAGCGTATCGTAGAGGCGCAAATCCATGGGTACCCATCCCTTGCGGCCGGGCGTCCAGTGATCTCAGGGTGATTGAGAAAAGACGGCCTCAGCCAGCGAATCGCTAGCTCATAATCTCGCGGCAAATGCTGCAGATGGCGAGGTGGCCGTTCATGGTTCCATCGTGTCTCACGGCCCCCTGATCGCGTCAAGGGGCTGTTTTGGGTCGTTACGCAACCCGCACCGCACCGAAATCACGCCAACGCCCTCATGGTTAATCATTATTAAGGAATTGGGCGTACGGGAGGGCCTGCGGATTCCCCGCCATTTTCACTGGTGCACCATGCGGCCCATTTCGGCATTGATTGCCTCTACGTTCGTCCTTGTCGCCTCGGCCGCCCTGGCCGACAGCCGCGTTTTCATCGTCGCCAACCAGGCCGACGGCTACGGCATCGACCAATGCCTGGCCCGCGGCGACCGCTGCGGCGCGTCCGCCGCCCGCGCCTACTGCCGGTCACGCGATTTTGCGCAGGCCACCAGTTACCGGCGCGTCGATCCCGACGAGATCACCGGCGCGGTTCCGCATGCCACGGGCGAGACTTGCACCGGCAATAGCTGCGGCGAATACGTCGCCATCACCTGCCAGCGCTAGGCCAAGCCGCTGGACAAACGGGGGTTATTGCCACACCGGCGCCCCGGAAACGACGTGACGCTGCCCCGAGAAACGGCTATTGCAGGCGGCCTTTGCAGGTGGTCTTGGCAGGTGGTCCTGGCCGCGCGCTTTGGCGTTGATTGCCGCGCGGCGTCGTTTTAATGGCCGGATATGCCCCATAGCTCCCGTTCTCGCTTCTCCCGCTGGTTCCTGACTTGCGCCCTGCTGGCCGGTATCGCCCTGCCTGCCGCGGATGCCCTGGCGCAGGTGCCTCCGGGCCCGCCCGGCCCGGCTCCACAAGGCGCGCAGGCCAATCCGATGTGCGCGCGGCTGGAGGGCCAGCTGGCGGCGATCGATCGCGGCGGCGGCGATCCAGCCAAGGACGAGCAGATCCGCCGCTATCAGGACGCGGCAACCCGGCAACAGGGCGAGTTGGATCGCGTGACCGCGCAGGCCCGGCGCATGGGCTGCGACAGTTCCGGATTCCTTTCGCTCTTCAACAATAACTCGGCGCAGTGCGGACCGGTCAACAACCAGATCCAGCAGATGCGCGCCAATCTCGACCAGATGACCGCAAATCTCGAGCGGCTGCGCACCGGCGGGCTCGGCGGCGCCGATCGCGAGAACCAGCGCCGCTCGGTATTGACCGCGCTGGCGCAGAACAATTGCGGCCCGCAATACGCGGCGGCCGCGCGCGGCCCCGGCAACTTCCTCGAGAACCTGTTCGGCGGCGGCGGTGGTGGCGGCAATCCCAACGAACCGCTTCCCCCGCCCGATGCGCAATATGGCGGACAGTCCGGCACCTTCCGCACCGTCTGCGTCCGCACCTGCGACGGCGCCTACTTCCCGATCTCGTTCGCGACCTCGCAGGCGCGCTTTGCCGCCGACGAACAAATCTGCAAGGCGCAGTGCCCGGCCGCGGAGGCCAGCCTGTTCGCCTACCGCAATCCCGGCGAAGACATCAACCAGGCGGTCTCGATCAGCGGCCAGCCCTACTCGTCGCTGCCGAACGCCTTCAAGTACCGCACCGAGTTCAATCCGGCCTGCTCCTGCAAGCCGGCCGGCCAGAGCTGGGCGGAGGCGCTGAAAGCCGTCGACGACCAGGCGGCCGCCGCGCAGCAGGGCGACATCATCGTCACCGAGGAGAGCGCGCGGAAGATGCAGCAGCGCGCGCAGACCAAGGCTGCCGCCGGCAAGAAGGGCGCGCCCGCTGCAGCGGCGGCTCAACCGCAGCAGCCCGCCGCCGCTGACGCCACCGCGCCGGCGGCGCCCGCGAGCGACGGCCAGATCCGCACGGTCGGCCCGACCTTCATCCCGAAGAAGCAGTAAGGCGCATTACATTTTGAGCGTGATCTTGCGGAAAACCGGTCTCCACTTTTCCGGATCACGCTCTACCCCTCGAACGCTTCCGCCGACGCGCGCAAGGTGCGCGTCACGAGCTTCTCGTCCGGCTCCGGCAGCGCATTGCCGAAATCGCGGAAGCGGTTGGTGATTGGATAGCGGCGGTCGCGGCCGAAGTTCTTGCGCGTCACCTTCACCCCCGGCGCCGCCTGCCGCCGCTTGTATTCGGCGATGTTGAGCAGGCGATCGACGCGCGTCACCACATCGCGGTCGAAGCCGGCCTCGATGATGGTCGCAAGCGGCTCCTCGCGCTCCACCAGCCGCTCGAGGATCGCATCCAGCACCTCGTAGGGCGGCAGCGAATCCTGGTCGGTCTGGTTCTCGCGCAACTCCGCGGTCGGCGGCCGGATGATGATGTTGACCGGGATCACCTCGCCCGACGGTCCGAGCGCGCCGTCCGGCTTCCAGGCATTGCGCAGGCTCGACAGGCGGAACACCTCGGTCTTGTAGATGTCCTTGATCGGGTTGAAGCCGCCATTCATGTCGCCGTACAGCGTGGCGTAGCCGACCGACATTTCCGACTTGTTGCCGGTCGTCACCACCATGGCGCCGGTCTTGTTGGAAATCGCCATCAACAGCGTACCGCGGGCGCGCGCCTGCAAATTCTCCTCGGTGATGTCGCGCTCCAGCCCTTTGAACACCGGCGCCAAAATCGTCTCGAACCCGTTGACGGCATCGGCAATCGGCAGGATCTCGTAGCGGATGCCGAGTGCGGCGGCGAGCTTGGCGGCATCGTCGAGCGAGACCTGCGCGGTGTAACGGAACGGCAGCATCACGCCGCGGACCTTGTCGGCGCCGAGCGCGTCGACCGCGATCGCCGCGCACAGCGCCGAGTCGATGCCGCCGGAGACGCCGAGCAGCACGCCGGGAAAACCGTTCTTGCGGACATAGTCGCGCATGCCGAGCACGCAGGCCGCGTAATCGGCCTTGTCGCCTTCGAGCTGCGCCGTGATCGGCCCGTTGCAGCGCCAGCCATCCGCGGTCTTGCGCCAGGTCAGCGTCGTGATGTTCTCCTCGAACGCCGGAAGCTGTGCTGCGACGGAGAGATCGGCATTGAGCGCAAACGAGGCGCCGTCGAAGATCAGTTCGTCCTGGCCGCCCATCTCGTTGAGATAAATCAGCGGCAGCCCGCTCTCGGTGACGCGCGCCACCACGATCGACAGCCGGAGATCGGTCTTGTCGCGGGCATAGGGCGAGCCGTTCGGCACGATCAGGATCTCCGCGCCGGTCTCGGCCAGGCACTCGACGGCGTTCTCGTAGTCCTCGGATTCCTCGAGCCAGATGTCCTCGCAGATCGGCACGCCGATACGCACGCCGCGCACGGTCACCGGGCCCGATGCCGGGCCGCGCGCAAACAGCCGCTTCTCGTCGAACACGCCGTAATTCGGCAGGTTGGCCTTGAAGCGCAGCGCGGCGATGCGGCCGCCGTCGAGCAGCGCGCAGGCATTGTAGAGCTTGCCGTCCTCGACCCAGGGCGTGCCGATCAGCATCGCCGGGCCGCCATCTTTGGTCTCGCGCGCCAGTTCCTCGATCGCGGCGCGGCAGGCCGACTGGAATGCCGGCTTGAGCACCAGATCCTCCGGCGGATAGCCGGCGATGAACAGCTCCGACAGCACCACGAGGTCGGCGCCGTCGGCCTTCGCCTTGTCGCGCGCGGCGCGCGCTTTCGCGGCGTTGCCGGTGACGTCACCGACCGTCGGATTCAGTTGCGCCAGGGTGATCTTGATCTGTTGTTCGCTCATAGCTTTATGTTGTCCCGCACAACGGCAAACTGCAATGGTCGTCCGATCATGGTGCGATTGCAGAAATCGCACTGGGATCGCCGGCGCCGGTCAGGGGGCAAGCTCTGCCCTCACCTCGCCGAGCAGCGCCATGCCTCCCAACCGGCCCAATTCGTCCGAACATTTCGCGCTCTTGCCATAGCAGCCGAATGCGACCGTGACCCGCTCGGAAAGCGGTCCGATGCTGGGCAAGCCGGTGTCGCCGAAGGTGGTCATGCAGGGCACGACGCGGCGTTCCTCGAATTTGAGGTCGCGAATGCGGTCAAGGATCTGGCTTTGCAGCCGATCAGCCACGTCAACCGATCCGCCCGACCGGAACCAGTCCTTGATTTCAGCCTCGCTCTCGAGCGCACGATCGACCGGATCGCCGCCGAGCTTCAGCCAGGTCTGGCCATCCGGATAAGGGATCGGCGGCAGGATGTAGGGATTGTCGCCCTTGGGCCCGAGACAGCGCATCGACGGCATACCGGCCAGGCGTTGCACCTCCGCCGCACCGAGCCGGAACAGCGCCGCGGTCCGCGCATAGACCGTAAAGCCTAATGAGCGACCGAGCAGCAATTGGGTGTGCCCGCCGGCGGCAACGAGCACGCGCTCGGCCGCGACGCTGCCCGATCGCGTCCGGATCGTCACACCGGAGCCGTTCTCTGAAATCCCCAGCGCAGGCTCGTCGACGATCCGGGCGCCTGCGCGCTCCGCCGCGATCGTCTGCGCCCGGACCAGGCGGCGCGGTGAGATGTATCCGGCATTGCGCGGCTCGAAATAGCCCAGCATTCCCGCCGTCGATTTCAGGAACGGAAACCGCTCCGCAAGCGCCGCATCCTGATAGGCTTCACGAGCGATCCCCTCGTCGGCGCAGACCTTGCCGACCGATGCGACATCGGTGGTCTCGCGATCGCCGATGTGAAGCGCACCGGCTTCGCGGTAGAAGTCGACACCGCTTTCCGCCGCAATCTCGCCATAGCGCGCAATCGCAGCGCGATTCATCTGCCGCCAGAATGGCTGCGGATCGTAGGTCCGCGTGATGCGGCCCTCATCATAGTGGCTGCCGAAGACGCCGCTGTGCTGCGAGAAATCGGCCGGCTCATCGGGCCCGATCAGCGCAACGTCATGGCCCATCTTGCTCAGATGTCGCGCGGCCGCGGACCCGATCAGTCCACGTCCGATCACCGCAAGCTTGATCGGCTTGTTGGCGCTCACGACGAGAATGCGCCCAGGCGTTCGGCCAGGGCGAACAGCCAGAACAGCCCGGCCATCACGAGCGCGACGCCGACGGCTGCGGAGCCCATGTCCTTGACCCGCCCGATCTGCGGATCGTGATCCATCGTCAGGCGGTCGGCGAGCTTCTCGATCGCGGTGTTGAGCAGCTCGATGACGAGCACCAGCACCACGGTCGCGACCAGCTCGACCCGCCGCATCACGGTGGCGCCGACCAGCCAGGCCAGCGGCACCGACAGCACCAGCGCGACGACTTCCTCGCGAATCGCCTGCTCCGAGCGAATGGCGAATGCCAGCCCGTTGCGCGAGTTGATGGTGGCTCGCCAGAACCTCAGCAAGTCACTGCCCTCAAGTCACGGCCCCCAAATCACAACCCAGCGGCGGCCGGCATCGGTTTGACCTTGCCGGCGCGCTCCTGCTTCAGGAGCTCGGCGATCAGGAAGGCCATGTCGATCGACTGTTCGGCGTTGAGGCGGGGATCGCAGACCGTGTGGTAGCGATCGTTGAGATCCTCATCGGTGATGGCGCGCGCACCGCCGATGCACTCGGTGACGTCCTGCCCGGTCATCTCCAGATGCACGCCGCCGGCATGGGTGCCTTCGGCGGCGTGGATTTGGAAGAACGCCTTCACCTCGGACAGCACGCGGTCGAACGGCCGCGTCTTGTAGCCCGAGGTCGAGGTGATGGTGTTGCCGTGCATCGGATCGCACGACCACACCACCTTGCGGCCTTCCCGCTGCACGGCGCGGATCAGGCCCGGCAGATGGTCGCCGACCTTGTCGGCGCCGAAGCGGTTGATCAGCGTCAGGCGTCCCGGCTCGTTGTCGGGGCTGAGCACGTCGATCAGCTTCAGCAACTCGTCGGGCTTCAGCGACGGACCGCATTTCAGGCCGATCGGGTTCTTGATACCGCGGAAATATTCGACATGGCCGTGATCGAGCTGCCGGGTGCGGTCGCCGATCCAGATCATGTGGCCGGAGGTCGCATACCAGTCGCCGGTGGTGGAATCGACCCGCGTCATCGCCTGCTCGTAGCCGAGCAGCAGCGCCTCGTGGCTGGTGTAGAAATCGGTGGCGCGGAGCTCCGGGTGGCTCTCGAGATCGAGGCCGCAGGCGCGCATGAAGTTCAGCGCGTCCGAGATGCGATCGGCCAGCTCCTTGTAGCGGCGGGACTGCGGCGAATCCTTCAGGAAGCCGAGCATCCATTGATGCACGCTGCCGAGATTGGCGAAGCCGCCGGTCGCGAACGCGCGCAGCAGGTTCAGCGTCGCCGCGGATTGGCGATATGCCATCAGCTGGCGCTGCGGATCGGGAATCCGCGCTTCCGGCGTGAAGGCGATGTCGTTGACGATGTCGCCGCGATAGCTCGGCAGCTCGACGTCGCCCTGCTTCTCGGTCGGCGACGAGCGCGGCTTGGCGAATTGGCCTGCGATGCGGCCGACCTTCACCACCGGCAGCGCGCCGGCATAGGTCATGACCACCGCCATCTGCAGCAACACGCGGAAGAAGTCGCGGATGTTGTTGGCACCGTGCTCGGCAAAGCTCTCGGCGCAATCGCCGCCCTGCAGCAGGAACGCCTCGCCGGCGGAGACACGCCCCAGCGCCTTCTTCAGGTTGCGCGCCTCGCCCGCGAACACCAGCGGCGGAAAGGTCGCAAGCTGGGCCTCGACATCGGCCAATGCCTTGGCATCGGGATAATCAGGCACCTGCAGCACCTTCTTGGCGCGCCAGCTATCGGGTGTCCACCGCTCGGACATGAGGTCAACTCCTGAGCAAAAACCGCGACTTAATCGACGGGAAAACCCGGCTTATACACAGCCGCCCGCTCCCCCGCTAGAAGGATTCCTGCAATCCCGTCAAACTCTTGCAGGAAAATACGAATTCGCATTTGCTGGACCATACCATGAATGCCAGGGAATTTGCCGCAGCCTCCGCCGCGCTGGACGACGTTTTTAGCGACGACATCGTCGTGCCGGCCGCGGATGGCTATCCGCTCGCAGCGACGCTGTTCCTGCCGCGCGGCAAGAAACGCCGTGCCGTCCTGATCAACTCGGCGACCGCCGTGCCGCGGAAGGTCTATCGCGGCTTTGCCGGCTACCTCGCCCGCCGCGGCGCGGCGGTCTTGACCTACGACTACCGCGGCACCGGCGATAGCAGGCCGATGGCGGCAACCGGCCTCAACAAGCCGAAGTCGCTGGCCGGCTTCAAGGCCACGATGGCGGACTGGGCCGCGCTCGACACCACCGCGGCTGTGAGCTGGATGCGCGATCGCTACCGCGAACTCCCCTTCGCCTATGTCGGCCACTCCTTCGGCGGCCAGGCGCTCGGGCTCCTTGCTAACAACGCTGAAATTCCGCGCGCGCTGCTGGTCGCCTCGCAGGCGGCCGCCTGGAAGCTGATGGCCTCGCCCGAGCGCTACCGCGTCGTCGCCTTCATGAACGTCATCGGCCTGCCGCTGGCGCGCACGCTCGGCTATGTGCCCGCCTGGGCCGGGCTCGGCATGGACCTGCCGCGGGGCGTGTTCGAGCAATGGCGCGGCTGGGTGATGCGCGAGCGCTATCTGCTCGATGATCCAGCGCTCGCAGCGCGCGAAAATTTTCCGAAATTCAAGGGCAAGCTCCGCGCGCTTGTCATCACCGACGACACCTGGGCGACGCGGCCGGCGGTCGAGTTGCTGTGCTCCGCCTTCACGTCGATCACGCCGGAGATCATCTCGATCCGCCCCGCGGATGCCGGCGTGAAAGCGATCGGCCATTTCGGCTTCTTCCGCAGCGAACACCGCGACGCGCTGTGGCGCGGCGCCGCGGAGTGGCTCGAGGCGGAGGGGTAAGGGCCAGATTCTCCGCCGTCGTCCCTGCGAAAGCAGGGACCCATACGCCGCGGCGGATGTTGTGAAAAGGGGCTCGTCGTTCCAGCATCGCGCGCCAATCGGCGTTGGTGGCTATGGGTCCCTTGGGTTCACGACACAAGTGCAACACCTGCTAGGGTGTTGTGGCGATGGGACAATGTTATGGCCAGCTCAGCCTTGAAGAGCGCGTTGAGATTTACCGCCTGCATGCAGGCGGTAAATCTCAAA